>NZ_BNTL01000015.1:0-122792 GCF_022179005.1 Pseudomonas sp. PAGU 2196
CCACATTTGTTTCGGGCCAGTTATTCCTGAGGCATGGGCGCGCGGCCCCTTGGTGCCCACCTTGATATCGAGTCGGACAAACAAGGCGGTCGCGCGCAGACTTCACAGGCCTCACTGGCCCGAAACAAACGTAGGAGCGAGCGTTGCTCGCGATGCGCCGCGCGGGCGGCGCTCGATCTGACAGGCTCTGCAAATCCATCGCCATGCACCCGGCGGCCCTATCTCAATCTACCGCCACCCACCCTCACATCAAAAACTGGCCTTGACCGACACCATGAAATTACGCGGCTCCCCATAATAATTACCAAACGTCTCCGTCCCGATACTGGCGTAATAACGCTTGTCGAACAGGTTGTTGCCGTTAACCGCCACCGACCAGGTATCGTCGATCCGGTAACCGATCCGGCCATTCCACACCGCGTACCCCGCCTGGCTGATCTTCTCGCCACTGGCAGGCGAAACCCGGAAGTTATCGCTCTGCGCATTCACCCCGGCACCCAGGCTGAACCGCTCAAAAGCGCCACCGAGTGCGTACTCGCCCCACAGGCGCAGCACGTGCCGAGGCACATAGCTGTTGAACGCCGCGCCGTTCAGGCTGGTGTCGATATCGTCGAGGGTCTTGGTCTGGGTGTAGGTGTAGCCCGCCAGCAATTGCAGGCGCTCGATGACTTCACCACTGATCTCAGCCTCGAAACCCTGGGCGCGGACCTTGCCGGCGTTCACGTAGCAATAGCCATCCGAGGAGGGGCACGACGAGTTGTAGTCGGTCTGCGCCTGGTCCTTCTGAATGGTGCGGAACAGGTTGAAGGCACCGTTCAAACGCCCGTCGAACCAGGCCCCCTTGATCCCCAGTTCATAGCTTTGGCCTACCAGCGGTTTGAGCGCCGAACCTTGTTCGTCCCGGTAGCTGCCTTGCGGGGTGAAGATGTCCGAGTAGCTGGCGTAGGCCGTCAGGTTTTCGTTCAGGTCCAGCAGCACGCCGGCAAAGGGCGTGACCTGCCCGGTCTCGCGGGCGTTGGAGTGCTGCGGCGGCGTGGCGGTGTCGATGAAGACGGTATCGGTCTCGGCGTTATACCAACTCACCCGGCCCCCCATCACCAGGGTCAACGGGTCGGCCAGTTTCAGGCGCAGGGTCGAGTAGAGGCCTTTTTGTGTGGTCACGGACTTGACCGGGCCACCGCGCGACGAGTGCTCGATGAAGTAGCTGTCATCTGGCTCAGGGATGAACTTATCGGGGTTGAACACGTTCTGCCGTTGCGCAAGGAACGCCACCGAGTAGAAGTCATCTTTCTTCGAGCGGCTGGCGTTCATGCCCAGCACCAGTTCATGTTGCTGGCCGAAGGCAGCGAACTTGCCATCCACATAGGCATCCAGGCCGTAATCGACCTGGTCATAGTCATACATACTGCCCAGCATGCCAGTGGTGTCGATGCCGGGGGTCACCGCACCGGAGGCGAAGGCGTACTTGATGTCCTGGGTGTTCTTTGTATAAACACTCGCCACCTTGAGCTTCCAGTCTTCGTCGAGCTGGTGGGTGAGGTCGGTGAACACCGTGGTGCGCTGGCTGCGCCAGGTATTCCACGAAGGGTCGAGGCAGGTCGAGCGGCTGAGGTTCAGATCGCTGCGGTCCCGGTAGCGTGGCAGGCCGCCCCAGCACGGGTTGGCATCCACGTCCTCGTAGGCAACGCCTAGGCCCAAACTTGTGTCGGGGCTGACATCGACGTCGAGGGCGCCGTAGTACACCTGGTCCTTGCGGTTGGCGTCGTCGACGGAGTAATGCCGGCTCTGCTCCGCCACGACTGCCCGGCCACGCAAGGTGCCGGCTGCGTTCAGCGGCCCACCGGTGTCGAGCTGCCCGCGGTAGTTGTCCCAACTGCCCCCGGACAGGGTGATGTCGGTATGCGCCGCCGCCAGGCCACGCTTGCGCACGAAGTTCACCCCGCCAGCGGTACCGCCCGACCCTTTCATCATGCCGGCTGCGCCGCGCAACACCTCGACCCGGTCGTAGTAGGCCATGTCACTGCTGAAGCTGTCGGCCTGGACATAGAGGTTGCCCATGTCCAGCGGCACACCGTCGTACTGGTACTGGCCCGACATGCGGAACCCGCGCGAATAGAAGTATTTGCCGCCCATGGTCGAGTCGTACACGGTGATGCCGGGCGTCTTTTCCATGACCTGATCGATGGTGTACAGGTTCTGGTCGTCCATCATCTTGCGCGTCATCACCGTGACCGATTGCGGCGTCTCCTTGAGCGAGTGCTCGCCCTTGCCGATGGTCACCGCGCCCGTGGTGTACGAGCCGCTGTTCTCAGTGGTTGCGCCCAGCACCTGGCTGGTGATGTTGGTGGCCCCCAGCTCCAGCGCCGAGCCCGACGACGGCACCGCCTGCAGCACATAAGTGCCGTTTGACCGCGGCTCGGCCTGCAGGCCGCTGCCTGCCAGAATCTGGGTAAAGCCCTCGCTGACACCGAACGCACCTTTGAGTCCGGGGCTCTGCAAACCGTCTGTTTGCCGGGCATCGAACGAAATCGCAGCGCCCGCTGCACTGGCGAAGCGGCTGAGGACTTCAGTCAGGCTGCCCCCCGCAATATTGTACGACCGGACGGCATTTTGCTGCGTCGGCTGCGGCGCTGCATTCGTCGTCATGGGCCAGGCGCCGGCGGTGGTTGCCGCCAACAGCCCGACATTTATTGCAGTCGCCAGACGACCACGCTTGAACACAGCAGACATACCTATCCTCCCCCTGAAAACGATCAATAGAACCCTTTGGGGGATGAGCCGAACGTCGTGTAAGAAAAGTGCAAAACCCGCGAAAGTTTTTTCAGCCCGCTGGGGAAGGGGGCGGCGATACGGTGACCCAAAAACGGCTGTAGCGCGTGACGCGCAGCGCAAACCCGGTTTCCAGTGCCGCCAATGCCCGGTCGGTGTCATCGATGGGGAACGCGCCAGAGACCTTCAACTGGGCAATGCGTGGATCACAGCGCAGCACCCCGGTGCGATAGCGTGAGAGGTCCGCCAGCAGTTCGCCCAAAGGGCGATCCAGGGCGATGATGCTGCCTTGTTGCCAGGCCCCTACAGAGGCGTCATTGCGCCGTATTGCCCCTACCGAACGGTCAGAAAACGCAATGGATTGCCCAGCTTCCACACGCACTGCCAAAGCACCGCTGGATGCCCTCACTTCCACCGCCTTCTCGAACACGGCCACGTCACCCTCCAAGGCTTGGGAGCGAACCAGAAAACGCGTGCCCAGCGCCCGTACCTGGCCATGCCGGGTGCGCACAATGAACGGCCGTTGCGCGGGGTCGGCCGCCGTGGTGACCAGAATTTCGCCGCGCAACAGTTCCAGCACCCGTTGCTGGCCGTCGTACATGAGGTTCACCGACGTGTCGGTGTTCAGCAGCAGCGAGCCGCCATCGGGCAAACGAAACGCGCGGCGTTCACCCACAGCGGTGCGGTAGTCAGCCAGCAGTTGTTGCGAGGTGTCGCTGCGCCAACCCAGCCAGCCCAGCGAAGTGGCCGGCACCAGTATCACGACACTGCGCAACAGCTGGCGCCGAGAGCGCTCGGCGCCGCGCAAGGCAGGGGCCGCCAGGGCGCTGGGCACGCCGGCCATCTGCTCGCCCACGGCGGCCATGCGTTGCCAGGCCTGACGGTGGGCCGGGTCGGCAACCAGCCAGTCGTTCCAGGCGCTGCGGTCGGCGTCGGTGGCGATGCCGGAGTGCAGCCGCGCGTACCAGCGCGCGGCGACGCTGATGGCGTTCAACTCGGCGGGCGACAGGCTCATGCCAGTTGCAACTGCATCAAACAGCAATGCTCCATGGCTTTGGCCATGTAGTTGTTGACGCTGCGCACGCTGATGTTCATGTGCTCGGCAATCTGCGGGTAGGTCAGGCCGTCGAACTGCGACAGCATGAACACCTGCTTCACCTTCGGGCCAAGCCCTTGCAGCAGGCGGTCGATTTCTACCAGTGCCTGCAACAGGATCGCCTGTTCCTCCAGCGAAGGCTGCAACGCCTCCGGCAGGCTAGCCAAGGCCTCCAGGTAGGCCTGCTCCAGTGAGCGCCGTCGGAACAGATCGATCAGCAGGCCCTTGGCGATTCGCGACAGGTAGGGGCGTGGCTCGCGAATATCCAGCGCACTGCGTGCCTTGATCACCCGCACGAAGGTGTCCTGCGTCAGGTCGGCGGCATCGAACGCATTGCCCAGGCGTTTGCGCAGCCAGCCATTGAGCCAGCCGTGATGTTCGCAGTACAGATCATTGACGGCGCTACGCAGGGATAGATCGTTGGCGGGCATGGTGATGGAATGGTTCGCGAGTGGTAATGAATCTTATTGTCGTGCGGACTGTGGTTTTTTTGCAAGCGCTACAAAGATTCAAGAAACGCACGTATCGCCTGCCGCTCGCCCTTGCCCAGCGCCGCATAGCGCTGCCGGGCCACTTCTGCTTCACCGCCATGCCAGACAATCGCTTCTTCCAGGGTGCGCGCTCGGCCGTCGTGTAGATAGCCGCTGCCGGGGGTAATCCGTTCGCTCAGGCCAAGCCCCCACAGCGCCGCCGTGCGCCACTGCCGGCCGTTGGCGAGATAGTCTTCACGGCCATCGGCCAGGCCGGGGCCCATGTCGTGCAGTAACAGGTCGGTATACGGCGCGATGCGTTGCTGTGTCAGGGCGGGATAAAGCGGGTGTGTGCCGGTGATCAGCTCGGGGCGGTGACAGGCGGTGCAGCCACTGGCAGCGAACAGTTTTTCGCCCTCAATGACCGCAGGTTCGGCCTGTTGTCGACGGGCCGGTACGGCCAGGTGAGCGAGGTAGAAATGCAGGTCGCCGAGTTGCAGGGCGTCCAGCTCCGGCTCGCCGCCGTGCGCCGCGTGGGCACAGGCCTGTTGAGGGGGCGTGCAGTTCTGCACCGGGGCGAGCGGGGAGGTGATGCCAAGATCACCTAGCATGGCGTGGGCGATCTGTTGGCGCAGGTCCGGCTGATTGGCCTTGAGGCCAAAGCGGCCTGCCTCGGTGCGTTGTCGCTCGACACTCCACACCTGATTGACCTGCCCCGTAACGCCATCTGGTTTGGCTTCGGAGGCCATGGCGTGCAGGGTGCGCTCATCGATAGCCTCCAGCAAACCAAGGCCAATGACCGGCGAACCTACGCGTGCCGACGTTAACACCGCGTCCAATGGCCCATAAGCCAGCTCACGCAGCTCGACACGCGGCTTGCGCAGCATGACGGTTTCGCCATCGCCCAGCGGCACCGCCTGCTCCTCCCAGTGCACATGGGCGCGCCCTTCACCCGGCACGCCCGGCACACCCTGGTCGTTCAGCTGATCGCCGTAGAGGGGGTGCGGCTTTGGCCCGCCATGGTCGTCGTGCCCCGGCAGGGACAAGCGCAGCAACATACTGCGCATCGGCTGCCCGTGTTCAGGTGCCTGGCCGCGGCCGTTCTTGGGGTGGCAGGCGATGCACGACACCCGGTTGTACAGCGGCCCAAGGCCATCCACCGCCTCGTCTCGGGACGGTGCAACCACCCAGGCCTGGCGGAACAGGCTGCGCCCGCGGAAGAAACGTTCCAGTTGGCCTTCGTCCAGCCCGCTGAACGGTTGGGCGTAGGCTTCACGGTTGGCCGCCGTGTGCGTGGTCGCGGCGCTGGCGAGCAGGCTCGTCAGCACACCCATCGTTAACCAAGCGGCGCGCACGGCAGTCATTGCCCCAAACCATCGAGCAAACGGGCGGCCTCTGCCCGGTGAAGCGCGGCCTGGAACTGCCAGCTGATTTCCCGGCGGCCGAGTTCGTCCGCGTCGGTGGCCGGCGCTTGCGTCATGCCCTGGTCCTGGCGCGCCGCGAACAGTGCCAGTAAGGGCTTCGCCTCGGCGTGTTCGGCATCCAGGGGCGGTGCGGTCAACTGTTGGCGTATGGCGGTGACGTCCAGCCCAGCGTCTTCGGCCGCGTGCAGCCGAGCCCAGAGCTCGCCCAAGGCTTCATGGGGCATGCCGAGCCAGTGGGTGAACAATGAGCTGATCAAGGCCAGGCGTTCGCGTGAGCTGCCGTTGCCATAGTCATAGGCACCCAGGCCCGCAGCAACGAACGGGTCATGGTAGTCCGCCGGCAACTGCCGATAGACACTGGGGCGCACGGGCAGTTTGCGGATATCGGCATCGGCCAGCAGCCCTTGGCCTGCTTCCGACAGCACGAACTGCGCAAACGCTCGGGCACCCGCCAATGCCTGGCTGTGGGCGGTAATAGCGATGAAGGCTGGGTTAAGGCCGCCAAGCGCCGGATAGATGAAATCCACCGGCTCGCCATTGGCCTTGGCCGAGGCGACAAAGAAATCGATCGACAACCCGACTGCTGCACGCCCGCTGGTCACTTCATCACTGACCAGGGTGCCACCCCGCGTTACCAGGCGCGCCTGGCCGGCCAGTTCACTCCAGAGGGCCCAGCCACGTTCCCAGCCATAGGCACGCAGGACGATATCCAGCAGGACCGGTGCAAAGCCGACCCGGCCTGGGTCTGGCAGCGCAATGCGCCCGCGCAGTCGTGGGTCGAGCAAGTCTGGCCAATCCCTTGGTACCGGAACCCCCAGTTCGCCCAGTGACGTGGCGTTGATGGCAAAGCCATAGCCCGCGAGCTCGGTTGCCTGGTACAGCTGGCGTTGGTCACGCAATGACAAACCACCGATCTGTGCCGGCAGGCCCTTCAGGCTGATCCCCAGGGGTTGCCAGCTACCGGCTTTCGCCAGCCGGGCGAAGTTGCCCGGCGACGGTGCCCAATAGACATCGACACCGCCCTGCTGTGCTTGCAGCAGATAGGGCAGGGCATCGAAGCCCTGGCGCCAGAGGATGTGCAGGCGATAGCCCGGGTGGGCTTGAGCAAAGCCATCCTCGATCCGCATCATCACCTCTTCGGGGTAGCTGGTCATGACCACCACGGTTTGCGGGGCGGCGTTCAGCAGCGTGCTGACCGTCAGCAGCAGGCCCGCCAGCCAGCGGTTACAGCGGCACATTGAATTGCACGAAGTATTGACGGCCCATTTCAGGGTAGCCCTCGCTGTACTCATACAGCCGGTCGAACAGGTTGCGAATGCCGCCCTCGATCAGCACATCGTTGCTGAAGCGGTAGCCGCTTTTGAGGTTGTACACCGCGTAGCCGGGCGCCATCTGGTTGCCGTCCGAGGTGTTGTAGCGACGCGATGCGGCCTCCACGCTGGCAGTGTGTTGCCAGTCACCCAGATGCCACGAGGCCGAGCCGAACGCGCTGTGGCGTGGGGTGTCGGTAGGGTGCAGGTCGTGGTCGCTGAGGTTCTCGCGGTCGAGCCAGGTGTAGTTTGCCGCCAATTCCCAGTTGCCCAGGTCGCCGTTGATGCCAAGCTCCACACCCTGGTTTCGCGCTTTGGCAATGTTCTGGTACTGGCCACAGGGCGCGGCGCAGTTAGGTTGCGCGGGCACCGTGACGTTTTGAATGGAGTCCTCGATGTTGGCCACGAACAGCGCGGCGTCCAGCTTCCATTGCGGGGCGATCTGGCCGCTGTAGCCGAGCTCATAGTGAGTCGCCCGCTCAGACTTCAAGTCGGGGCTCGGGATCACCGTGCCGAAGCGCGTCGAGTAGCGGTCTTTGATAGTCGCGAAGCGGCTTTTGCGTGCCACGGTCAGGCGCAGTTGGCCGTCGTCGTGGGTGCCCAGCAGCGGGTTGGTATTGGCGAACAGGCCCAGTTGCGCGTTGACGGCGTCGTTGCTGCCGGTGGGTTCGTCATAGCGCGTGGCCTGCGATGGCGAGCTGGCGTTAGTGCCATAGTTCTGTGCATCGAGGCTCTTGCGGTAGTTGTACGAGACGCCGCCCACCACGCTGAAGATGTCGTTCAGGCGCAGGGTGTCTTCCAGGGCAATCGATTGAGTCTGGTCGCGGAAGTGGGTCTGGGGGTTGGCGCCATCACGCGAGCGATGCACATCGTCTTTGAAGTGATAGGCAATGCCCAGGCGGTTGGCCTCGCTCAAGGCGAGGTCGCCTTCCACCGAAAAGCCGCTGCTCTCGTCATCGTATTTGCTGGGGAAGCCCGGCTGCAAAGCGCCGACCACGCCATTGCGATAGGTGAAGCTTTCCAGCGAGTTCTTGAAGGTGTCGTGGTACACGCGCGTTTTCAGGGCGTGCTCGCCAAAGCCGGTCTTGGTGGCGATGAAGACACTGGTGTTGTCCGACCGCGGCCACTCCCACCAGCGCGCACGTTGGCCGGTGGTCGGCAGGTCGCCGGCATACGGCGGTTGGCCCTTGCTGCCTTCCTGCTGAACGTAGCCGAGCACGTACTCGTCGGTTTCACTGGGGGTGAAGCCCACTTTGAAGCTGAATTTGCTGTCGCGGTGGTTGCTGTTCTCGCGCCGCCCCGTGCCCTGCTGGTTGTTGGTCGGCTTGAAGTCATCGGGCAGCAGGGTGTAGTCGTAATCGACATACGACACGCCGCCCTGAACCCACCACAGGCCCTGGTTGGAACCCACGTTGGCGTAACTGCGGTAGGCATTCACGTTACCGTGATCGGTCAGCTCCAGCCCCCCACCCACTTCGCCCTCGAACGCTTGCGTGGGGCGGCGGGTCACCAGGTTGATCGCCCCACCCAGGGTGTTGGGGCCGTACAGCAGCGAGGCGAAGCCCTTGTCCACCTGGATGCGTGACAGGTCGTAGGTGGTGAAACGCCCCAGGTCGATGTTGCCGTCGTAAGGCACGTAGGTGGGAATGCCGTCGATGAACACCGGCACCTGCAAGCGATCGAAACCGCGCACGAATACCACCTGCTCGGCGCGACCGCCGATGTAACCGAGGTTGACCCCAGGGGCCAATGTCAGCGCGCTGCCGACGGTCTCGCGGTCGTGCAGCCGAATGTCTTTCAAGTCGATGACGCTACCACCCGTGGACAGCGTTTCGTCCCGTGGTGCGGAGATCTGGATTTCGCCGAGGTTGAAGGTGTTGTTCTGTTCGGCGACAGCGGGTTGAGCACCGAGGGCTGCGACGGCAACCATCACGGTGCGCGGTGTTAGCGGCTTCATTACTGCTCCTGGGTCGGCCATGGCAGTGGCGGGCCTGGCGACGTTATATATTGTTGTATATAGCGGTAGGCGAAATTAACCGACCACGACCTCCCCAGGGCGTGATCAGTCAGCGATCGCAAAAAGAGATAGCAGGATGGCAGATAGCCAACCGCGGGGAATCCTAGCGTTGTTTACGGGGGGTTACAACGATGTATACAAAAATATATAGCGTGTGCCGAGATCGGTAGGGAGGGAGGTCGCAATGGTGCCCCTCCGGTCATGCGCGATCGGTGTAGGAGCAGCCTTGTGCTGCGAAGAGGCCGGTGGCAGCGCTGAAGATTCCCGGTGGGGTCACGGGCCTCTTCGCAGCACAAGGCTGCTCCTACAGTGGAAGGCGTATGCCTTGAGGATCAAACAACGCTCCGAAACCTAGCCCGCCGTCTCAACTTCCAAAAATGCCGCCTCCAACAACTGCCGCGTATACGCATGCTGCGGCGCGTGGAAGATCGCCTGCGCATCCCCTTGCTCTACCACCTGCCCCTGCTTGATTACCATCAACTGATGGCTCAGCGCCTTGACCACTGCCAGGTCATGGCTGATGAACAGGTAGGTCAGGTTGTACTTCTGCTGCAAGCTGCGCAGCAACTCCACCACCTGCCGCTGCACCGTGCGGTCCAGCGCCGAGGTGGGTTCATCCAACAGGATCAACGCCGGTTTCAACACCAACGCCCGGGCAATCGCAATGCGCTGGCGCTGCCCGCCCGAGAACTCATGCGGGTAGCGGTGCCGTGTCCGTGGGTCCAGCCCCACTTCCTCCAACGCAGCAATGATCGCCGCTTCCTGCTCTTCAGCGGTGCCGATGCGGTGAATCCGCAACCCTTCACCTACGATGTCTGCCACGCACATGCGTGGGCTGAGGCTGCCAAACGGGTCTTGGAACACCACCTGCATCTCTCGCCGCAGCGGGCGTACTGCCTTCTGGTTCAGCCCTGCGAGGTCCTGGCCGTGAAAGCGAATGCCGCCCTGGCTTGAAATCAAGCGCAAGATGGCCAGCCCGAGCGTCGACTTACCCGAGCCACTCTCGCCGACAATCCCCAGCGTCTGCCCTTGGGGCAAGCTGAAGTTGATGCCGTCCACCGCCTTCACATGGTCCACGGTGCGCCGCAAGAAGCCTTTCTTGATGGGGAACCAGACCTTGAGGTCATCCACCTCCAGCAACGGCGCGCCGACTGGGTTGTGGGCAGGCTGGCCGCTGGGTTCGGCATTGATCAGCATCTGCGTGTAGTGATGCTGCGGTGCACTGAACAGCGTCGCGCAATCCGCCTGCTCGACAATCTGCCCGCGCTGCATCACGCACACGCGGTGGGCAATGCGCCGCACCAGGTTCAGGTCATGGCTGATCAACAGCAGCGCCATGCCCAAGCGTGCCTGCAGCTCCTTGAGCAGGTCGAGAATCTTCAACTGCACGGTCACGTCCAGCGCGGTGGTGGGTTCGTCGGCAATGAGCAGTTCTGGCTCGTTGGCCAGCGCCATGGCGATCATTACCCGCTGCCGCTGCCCACCCGACAGCTCGTGGGGCAGGGCCTTGAGGCGCTTGCGCGGTTCGGGAATCCCAACCAGTTCCAACAGCTCCAGCGTGCGTGCGGTGGCTTCCTTGCCGGTCAGGCCTTTGTGCAGCAGCAGGATTTCGTTGATCTGCTTCTCGATGCAGTGCAGCGGGTTCAGCGAGGTCATCGGCTCCTGGAAGATCATGGCAATGCGGTTGCCACGGATATGCCGCAAGGCCTTCTCGCTCTGCTGCAGCAGGTCTTTGCCCTCGTAGCGGATGCTGCCGCTGGGGTGGCGGGCGAGGGGGTAGGGCAGCAGGCGCAGGATCGAGTGGGCGGTCACCGATTTGCCCGAGCCGCTCTCGCCGACCAGGGCCAGGGTCTCGCCCTTGCGAATGTCGAAACTGATGCCGTCGACCACCCGGTTGACCTGCTCGCCAGTGACGAACTCCACCGCAAGATCACGCACTTCGATCAGGTTATGTTCGCTCATGTCATTTCCTTGGGTCGAAGGCATCGCGGGCGGATTCGCCGATGAACACCAGCAAGCTCAGCATCACCGCCAGCACGGCGAATGCGCTGATGCCGAGCCATGGCGCCTGCAGGTTGGATTTGCCTTGGGCGACCAGCTCGCCCAGCGACGGCGAGCCAGCCGGCAGGCCGAAGCCGAGGAAGTCCAGGGCGGTCAGCGTGCCGATGGCGCCGGTGAGGATGAACGGCATGAAGGTCATGGTCGAGATCATCGCGTTAGGCAGAATGTGCCGGTACATGATCGCGCCATTGCGCATGCCCAGGGCGCGGGCGGCGCGCACGTATTCAAGGTTGCGGCCACGCAGGAACTCGGCGCGCACCACGTCCACCAGGCTCATCCACGAGAACAACAGCATGATCCCCAGCAGCCACCAGAAGTTGGGCTGCACGAAGCTTGCGAGGATGATCAGCAGGTACAGCACCGGCAAGCCCGACCAGATCTCCAGAAAGCGCTGGCCGGCCAGGTCGACCCAGCCGCCATAAAAGCCCTGCAAGGCACCGGCGATGACGCCGACGATGGAACTGAGGATGGTCAGGGTCAGGGCGAACAGCACCGACACGCGGAAGCCGTAGATCACCCGCGCCATCACATCACGGCCCTGGTCATCGGTGCCCAGCCAGTTGTCCGCCGAAGGCGGGGCGGGGGCCGGGACCTTGAGGTCGTAGTTGATGCTTTGGTAACTGAAGGGGATTGGCGCCCACAGCACGAAGCTGTCTTTCTTGGCCAGCAGTTCGCGGATGTACGGGCTCTTGTAGTTGGCCTCCAGCGGGAACTCGCCGCCAAAGGTGGTCTCCGGGTAGCGCTTGAACGCAGGGAAGTACCACTCGCCGTCGTAACGCACGGCAATCGGTTTGTCGTTGGCGATCAGCTCGGCGCCCAGGCTCAGGCCGAACAGGATGAGGAACAGCCACAACGACCACCAGCCGCGGCGGTTGGCCTTGAAGCGCTCGAAGCGCCGGCGGTTGAGAGGGGACAGTGCCATGTCAGTGCTCCCGGCTGGCGAAGTCGATGCGTGGATCGACCAGGGTGTAGGTCAGGTCGCCGATCAGTTTCACCACCAGCCCCAGCAGGGTGAAGATGAACAGGGTGCCGAAGACCACCGGGTAGTCGCGGTTGATGGCCGCCTCGAAGCTCATCAGGCCCAGGCCGTCGAGCGAGAAAATCACCTCGATCAGCAGCGAGCCTGTAAAGAAGATGCCGATGAAGGCCGAAGGGAAACCGGCAATCACCAGCAGCATGGCGTTACGGAACACGTGCCCGTACAGCACCCGCGAGCGGCTCAGGCCCTTGGCCTTGGCGGTGACCACGTATTGTTTGTTGATCTCGTCGAGGAAGCTGTTTTTGGTGAGCAGGGTCATGGTGGCGAAGTTGCCGATGACCAGTGCGGTGATCGGCAGCACCAGGTGCCAGAAGTAGTCCAGCACCTTGCCGGTGGTGGACAGTTCATCGAAGTTGTTCGAGGTCAGCCCCCGCAGCGGGAACCAGTCGAAGTAACTGCCACCGGCGAACAATACGATCAGCAGGATGGCGAACAGGAACGCCGGGATGGCGTAGCCGACGATGATCGCCGAGCTGGTCCAGACGTCGAAGTGGCTGCCGTGGCGCACGGCCTTGGCGATGCCCAGGGGGATGGACACCAGGTACATGATCAGGGTGCTCCATAACCCTAGCGAGATCGACACCGGCATCTTCTCGATGATCAGGTCGATGACCTTGGCATCGCGGAAGAAGCTGTCGCCAAAATCCAGCTGGGCGTAGTTCTTGATCATGATCCACAGGCGTTCGGGCGGCGACTTGTCGAAGCCGTACATACGCTCGATCTCGGCAATCAGCGCCGGGTCCAGGCCCTGCGCGCCGCGGTAGCTGGAACCGGCCACCGAGACTTCGGCGCCGCCGCCGGCGATGCGGCTGGTGGCGCCTTCGAAGCCTTCGAGCTTGGCGATCATTTGCTCGACCGGGCCGCCGGGCGCGGCCTGGACTATGATGAAGTTGATGATCAGGATGCCGAACAGGGTCGGGATGATCAGCAGCAGGCGGCGCAGGATATAGGCCAGCATCTCAGTTGGCCTCGCCCGCGGAGGCATCGGTGACGGCTGGGGTCACGCCAGGCTTGATCCACCAGGTGTCGATGCCGATGTCGTACTTGGGCGACACGCTCGGGTGCCCGATGTGGTTCCAGTAGGCCACGCGCCAGGTCTTGATGTGCCAGTTGGGGATCACGTAGTAGCCCCACAGCAGTACGCGGTCGAGCGCTCGTGCGTGGTTGATCAGGCTCTGGCGTGAGTCGGCGTTGATCAACTGTTCCACCAGTTGGTCGATGGCCGGGTCACGCAGGCCGATGAAGTTGCGGCTGCCGGGGTTGTCGGCGGCGGCGCTGGACCAGAACTCGCGCTGTTCGTTGCCTGGCGAATTGGATTGCGGGTAACCGCCGACGATCATGTCGTAGTCGCGTGAGCGCAGGCGGTTGATGTATTGCGAAACGTCGACCCGGCGGATGTTCAGGTCAATGCCCAAGTCGGCGAGGTTGCGTTTGAACGGCAGCAGAATGCGCTCGAATTCGGTCTGGGCCAGCAGAAACTCGATGGACACCGGCTTGCCGTCCTTGTCTACCATCTTGTCGTCGACGATTTTCCAGCCGGCCTCCTGCAGAAGCTTGTAGGCCTGGCGCTGCTGTTCACGGATCATGCCGCTGGCGTCGGTGACCGGGTTGTGGAACGCCTCGCTATAGACCTGCTCGGGCACCTTGCCGCGCAGCGGTTCGAGTATTTTCAGCTCGTCAGGGGAGGGCACGCCCCTGGCGGCCATGTCGGAGTTTTCGAAGTAGCTGCCGGTGCGGGTGTAGGTACCGTTGAACAGCTGCTTGTTGGTCCACTCGAAGTCCAGCAGCAGGCTCAGCGCCTGGCGCACGCGGATGTCCTGGAAGACCGGTTTGCGCAGGTTGAAGATGAAACCCTGCATGCCGGTGGGGTTGCCGTTGGGCAGCTCTTCCTTGATCAAGCGGCCATCGCGGACCGCCGGGACGTTGTAGGCGGTGGCCCAGTTTTTTGCGCTTACCTCGAGCGCGTAGTCGAACGCCCCAGCCTTCAATGCCTCCAGCGCTACGGCCGTGTCGCGGTAAGCGTCGAAGGTCATGGCATCGAAGTTGAACTGACCGAGGTTGATCGGCAGGTCCTTGGCCCAGTAGTCCTTGACCCGCTCGTAGCGGATGGTACGCCCGGCCTTGACCTCGGCGACCTTGTACGGGCCGCTGCCCAGGGGGATTTCCAGGTTGCCGCGGTTGAAGTCGCGGTTTTCGTACCAGTGTTTGGGTAGCACAGGCAACTGGCCGAGAATCAGCGGCAGTTCGCGGTTGTTCTGATGCTTGAATTTGAACAGCACCCGCAGCGGGTCTTCGGCGATCACTTCGGCAACGTCGGCGTAGTACTGGCGGTACAGCGGCGCGCCGTCCTTGATCAGGGCATTGAAGGTGAAGACCACGTCGTCGGCACGCATCGGGTGGCCGTCATGGAAGCGGGCTTCGGGGCGCAGGTAGAAGCGTACCCAGCTGTTGTCCGGGGCTTTTTCGATCTTGCCGGCAACCAGGCCGTATTCCGTGAACGGCTCGTCCTGGCTCTGGCGCATCAGGGTGTCGTAGATGACGCTGATGTTTTCGGCGGACACACCCTTGTTGATGAAGGGGTTGAGGCTGTCGAAGCCGCCGAAGCTGGACTGGCGGAACGTGCCGCCCTTGGGGGCATCGGGGTTCACATAGTCGAAATGCTTGAAGTCGGCCGGGTATTTCGGCGCCTCGTCGTAGAGCGTCAGCGCGTGTTGCGGGGCGGCCAGCGTGGGCAGGCTCAGGCACGCGAGCAGCAGGCTGCCGGCCAGCTGGCGCAGGCGGTGCGTTGGCATCATTTGGCTTTCTCCGAAGGCTTGATCCACCAGCTGTTCAGCCCGAGGGTGTAGGGCGGTGTGGTGACAAAGGCGAACCGGTTGCGGTAGGCCAGGCGGTGATTGTCGAGATACCAGTTGGGGATCATGTAGTACTGCCATGAAAGCACGCGGTCCAGGGCGCGGGCGGCGGCGACCTGGTCGTCGCGGGTGCGCGCGGCGAGCAAGGTGTCGAGCAGGTGGTCGACCACCGGGTCCTTGACCCCAGCATAGTTCTTGCTGCCCTTGGTCGCGGCTTGGCTTGAATGAAAGTACAGCCACTGTTCTAGGCCTGGGCTCAAGGTCTGGTTCAGGGTCATCAGAATCATGTCGAAATCGAACTGGTCCAGGCGTTGTTTGTACTGGGCGCGGTCCACGGTGCGCAAGCGTGCGTCGATACCGATGCTGGACAGATTTTCGACATAAGGTTGCAGGATACGTTCGAGGTTCGGGTTTACCAGCAGCAGCTCCAGGCGCAACTGCTGGCCTTTGCTGTCCACCAGGCGCTGGCCGTTGAGCTTCCAGCCCGCTTCGCCGAGCAGGGCCAGGGCTTGGCGCAGGGTTTGGCGGTTGATGCCACGGCCATCGGTCTGGCTGACCTTGTAGGGCTCGCTGAACAGCTTTTCGGGCAGTTGGTCGCGGAACGGTGCCAGCAGCAGCCATTCCTTGCCGGTGGGCAGGCCGCTGGCGGCGAATTCGCTGTTGGGGTAGTAGCTGGTCGAGCGGCGGTAGGCGCTGCTGAACAGGGCGCGGTTGGTCCACTCGAAGTCGAGCATCAGGCCCAGTGCCTGGCGCACGCGCGGGTCGCTGAACGTGGCCCTGCGGCTGTTCATGAACAGGCCTTGGGTCTGGGTCGGAATACGGTGCGGGATCTGTGCCTTGATCACATCACCGCGGCGCACCGCCGGGAAGTTGTAGCCATTGGCCCAGTTCTTGGCCTGGTGTTCGATATAGATATCGAACTCGCCGGCCTTGAACGCTTCGAACGCCACGGTGGCGTCACGGTAGAACTCGTATTCGACCCGCTTGAAGTTGTACTTGCCACGGTTGACGGCGAGGTCCTTGCCCCAGTAGTTCTTCACCCGTTCGAACACCAGCCGCCGGCCAGGCTCAACCTGGGTAATGCGGTAGGGGCCGCTGCCCAGCGGCGGCTCGAAGGTGGTGGCCTTGAAGTCGCGGCCCTGCCAGTAATGCTTGGGCAGCACCGGCATTTCGCCCAGGCGCAGGATCAGCAGCGGGTTGCCGGCGCGCTTGAAGACGAAGCGGATGCGCAAGGGGCCAAGTATGTCCACCCGCTGCACTTCCTGCAGGTTGGTGCGGTAGAGGGGGTGGCCATCCTTGAGCAGCGTGCGATAGGAGAACGCGACGTCCGCCGAGGTGATCGGGTGGCCGTCATGGAAGCGTGCCTGCGGGCGCAGGTTGAACACGACCCAGCTGCGGTCCTCGCTGTATTCCACCGAGCGCGCGATCAGGCCGTAGCTTGAGGTCGGTTCGTCGCCCGAGGGGTCGTACTGCCCGGTGCCGATCATCAACGGCTCATTCAGCTCGCTGATGCCATATTGCTGGAAGTTTGGCGTGGTAATCGGGCTCGATCCCTTGAAGGTGTAAGGGTTGAGCGTGTCGAAGGTACCGAATGCCATGGCCCGCAAGGTGCCGCCTTTAGGCGCTTGCGGGTTGACCCAGTCGAAGTGGGTGAATGTGGCTGGGTACTTGAGCGTGCCGAACTGCGCGTATCCGTGGCTTTCGCTCACCATCGCGACGGCGGGAAAGCTCAAGGCCAGGCTGATTGACAGCAGGAGGGGACGTATCAAGTCGGCATCCGATCCAGAGGCGTTGGGCTTTGATCGAGTACAGTAACAGCTTGGTGGGGTTGGAAAAAGAGAGGTTTTGGCGGTATTGGCGGGAAAGCCCAGTGCAGGTAACGCTGTACCTGTAGGAGCGGCCTTGCCGGGGCGCCGGACTGGTCGGAAAGGGCCGCAGCGCGGCCCCTGGCGTTACATCAATGCGACAGGTAAACAGTCAGCGTCTGACCGGGTTTGAGCGCATGCCCGCTGCGCGGGTTCCAGCGCTTTAGGTGCTTCATCTCGACATTGAAACGCTTGGCCACGAGGTACAGCGAGTCGCCCTTGCGCACCTTGTATTGGGTTGAACGCTGCGATGACGCCGCTACCCGGTTGCCCGCGGCGCTCGGCGCATTACCACCGCGCAGTGCCAATACCTGGCCTGCCTTCAGGCTGTTGCCCGACATGCGGTTCCAGCGCTTGATGTCCCGGACCGACACGCGGTTGGCCTTGGCGATGCTGCCCAGGTTGTCGCCCCGTTTTACCCGGTAGCTGCGCGCGGTCGTCGCGGGTGCCTTGGCTTCGGCCACGGCGCGGGCGAACACGGCCTTGTTCGGTTGCAGGCTGACCAATTGCTCAGGCTTGAGGTTGGACAGGCTGGCGGACAGCAATTGCGCCTTGGCAGTCGGTACCAGCAGCTGCTGGGGGCCGTCCACGGTCATGCGCTTCTTGAAGGCCGGGTTGAGCTGGATCAGTTCGTCTTCGTCGATGTCGGCAAAGGCGGCAACGCGCGACAGGTCGAGGCGATCATTGATGGCCACCGCCTCGAAGTAGGGTTCGTTGGCGATCGGGTTCAGGTTGACGCCATAGGCGTCAGGCGTGGACACCACCTGCGACAGGGCCAAAAGCTTGGGCACGTAGTCGCGGGTTTCCTGCGGCAGTGGCAGGTTCCAGTAGTCGGTCGGCAGGCCGAGCCGTTCGTTGCGTTCGATCGCACGGCTGACGGTGCCTTCACCAGCATTGTAGGCCGCCAGGGCCAGCAGCCAGTCACCGTTGAACATGTCGTGCAGGCGGCTCAGGTAGTCCAGTGCAGCGTTGGTCGACGCGGTCACGTCGCGGCGGCCGTCGTAGAAATTGGTCTGGCGCAGGTTGAAGTGGCGCCCGGTGGACGGGATGAACTGCCACATGCCCGCTGCATGGGCACGCGAGTAAGCCATCGGGTTGTAGGCGCTTTCGATGGCTGGCAGCAGGGCCAGTTCCAGCGGCATGTCGCGCTCTTCGAGGCGTTCGACGATGTAATGCAGGTAGAGGCTGCCACGCTCGCCCGCGCTTTCGATGAAGCGTGGGTTGCTGGCAAACCACAGGCGCTGCTGTTCGATGCGCGGGTTGACGTCGATGCTGTCCTGCAGGGCGAAGCCTTGGCGCATGCGTTCCCACACGTCCTGCGGCGCCTGCTCGGCCGGTTTGACCAGCAGCGGTGCCGGTTTGTGCTTGATCCGCGCCTGGTAGTTGTGCGCGCGAACGCTATCGGATTCGTCTAGCTGACGGGTGCTCTGGCAGCCCACCAACGTGGCGGCCAGGGCCAGCGCACTGATCTGGGCCAGGCGCGTCAGGGCGACGGAATGAGAGGTTCTGCGGCTACGGGAAGGCATCGGCTGGGACAGGTTTCCGGGCGAAAAATTTCGGCGATTCTAGAAACCTCTACCCGCCGGGTCAACCGTTGTGCCGCACATGCGATATATCTTGAGGTTATCAGAAGGTGTCCTTCCAAGACCTCAAGGCAGCAAAAACAGCGACATGCGTGGTGTTTGAATGTCCCTTCCATTCGTCTGCTTTTTGTTTAACGGATGTTTCAGCCGTGCGAATAAAGGGGTTCGTCAGGCGTTCCAAGCCGATCGTTGATGGCAATGTGATGCGATTTTCGGCGCGCAGCTGGGTAACCTCGTCGAAGCGTTGCAGAACGTGCAGGTTTTGCGGTTCGACGGCTTTTGCAAAACGCAGGTTGCTCAGCGTGTATTCGTGGGCGCAATACACCTCGGTGTGCTCGGGCAGGGCGGCCAGGCGCTGCAGCGACGGGTGCATCTGTTCGGCGGTGCCCTCGAACATGCGCCCACAGCCGGCCGCGAACAGGGTATCGCCACTGAACAGCAGGGGCGTTGGCGGTTGCGCCGAATAGAAGGCGATATGGCCAAGGGTGTGCCCGGGCACGCCGATGACCTGGAAGGGCAGGCCCAGTACCGTGATTTCATCGCCGTCCGCCAGCGCTACATCGCGGGCGGGGATGCGCTCGTTGGCCGGGCCGTAGACCTTGGCATCGGTCAGTTGCTTGAGCCGTTCGACACCGCCGACATGGTCGTTATGGTGGTGGGTGACCAGAATATCGGTCAACACCCAGTCGGGGTGGGCTGCCAGCCATCCTTCCACTGGGCCGGCATCGCCAGGGTCGACCACCGCACAGCGGCGTTTGGCAGTATCCTGTAACAACCAGATGTAGTTGTCGGAGAAAGCGGGGAGAGCATCGATCTGTATCATGGTGCGGATCCGTATCGCCAAGCGTGGGACATGAGGGCATCTTAGCCGCGATGGCGTGGCGCGAGAACCTTCGAGGGAGAACGCAATGACCGACCAAGCCTTTGCCCAGGCCGACCCCGACTGGGTCGAGCTGATCAGCCTGGCCCGTGAGTGGTTCAACGGCCCGCTCGGGCAACTGATGCTCAAGGAAGAAGAAAAACTGCTGGAAGAAGAGCTCGGGCGCTTCTTCGGTGGTTACCTTGTGCACTATGGGCCCTGCGCCGAAGCACCGCCCAGCGCCCCTCAGGTGCAACGCAACGTGCGCCTCGGGGCACCGCTGCCGGGGGTGGAGATCGTCTGTGAGGAGCAAGCCTGGCCGTTGAGCGAGCACGCCGCCGACGTGGTGGTGCTGCAGCATGGCCTGGACTTCAGCCTGTCACCCCATGGCCTGTTGCGCGAGGCCGCCAGCGCCGTTCGCCCGGGTGGGCATCTGCTGATCGTCGGTATCAACCCCTGGAGCGGGTGGGGCATGCGCCACCTGTTCAGCCATGGCGCCCTGCGCAAGGCGCGCTGTATCTCGGCTTCGCGGGTGGGCGACTGGCTCAACCTGCTGGGCTTCGCGCTGGAGAAACGCCGCTTCGGGTGCTATCGTCCGCCGCTTGCCTCGCCGGCCTGGCAGCAACGCCTGGCGGGCTGGGAACGCGCGGCAGGCAACTGGCAAACCTCGGGTGGCGGCGTCTACCTGCTGGTGGCGCGCAAGATGGTGGTCGGCCTGCGGCCGTTGCGCCTGGAGCGCCGCGAACCCATGGGCAAACTGCTGCCGCTGCCGCTGGCCAAGGTCAACCGTACGGCGGCCAATCCTGATTCTGAAAAGCACTGAACAAGAGTGGTACATGAGCGATAGCGTCGAAATGTTTACCGATGGCGCCTGCAAGGGCAACCCGGGCCCTGGCGGCTGGGGCGTGCTGATGATCTACAAGGGCGTCGAGAAGGAACTGTGGGGCGGCGAACGCGAGACCACCAACAACCGCATGGAGCTGATGGCCGCGATCCAGGGCCTGATGTCGCTCAAGCGTGAATGCGAGGTGGTGCTGACCACCGACTCGCAGTACGTGATGAAGGGCATCAACGAATGGATGGTCAACTGGAAGAAGCGCGGCTGGAAGACCGCCGCCAAGGAGCCGGTGAAAAACGCCGACCTTTGGCAGTTGCTCGACGAACAGGTCAACCGGCACAAGGTGAGCTGGAAGTGGGTGCGCGGCCACATCGGCCACCCGGGCAACGAACGCGCCGACCAGCTGGCCAACCGTGGGGTGGATGAGGTGCGCGCCGCGCGCTGAGCTGGGGTACAATCCCCGGCTTTGTCACTTTTGTCACTGAAGCAAGTGGGAGCCCCCGCGTGGAGCAGCAGCAAGATAAACGCCTGGTCATTCTCGATACCGAAACCACCGGTATGCCGGTCAGTGAAGGCCATCGCATCATCGAGATCGGTTGTGTCGAGGTCATTGGCCGTCGCCTGACCGGGCGGCATTTCCACGTCTACCTGCAACCCGATCGCGAGAGTGACGAAGGCGCCATCGGTGTTCACGGCATCACCGACACCTTCCTGATCGGCAAGCCACGGTTCGCCGAGGTCGCCGAGGAGTTCTTCGACTTCATCCAGGGCGCCACGCTGGTCATTCACAACGCGGCGTTCGACGTTGGCTTCATCAACAACGAGTTCGCCCTGCTGGGCCAGCACGACCGCGCCGATCTTTCGCAGCATTGCACCATCCTCGATACCCTGCTGCTGGCGCGTTCCCGGCACCCGGGGCAGCGCAATAGCCTCGACGCCCTGTGCAAACGCTACGACATCGACAACTCGGGCCGTGAGCTGCACGGCGCTTTGCTCGACTCGGAACTGCTGGCCGACGTCTACCTGGCGATGACCGGTGGCCAGACCAGCCTGTCGCTGGCTGGCAACGGCGCTGAAGGTGATAACGAAGGGCAGGGCAGTGGCGGCAGCGAGATTCGCCGCATTGCCGGCCGTGCGCCCGGGCGGGTGATCATGGCAAGTGCCGAAGAGCTCGAGGCGCATGCCGAGCGGCTGGCGGCAATCGCCAAGTCGGCCGGGGCGCCTTCGATGTGGCAGGCGTTGACCGAGGCCTCTGCGGGCTAAACCTCACCACACAAGGCCGCACCTGCAACTACCCTGAAAAGGACACATGTCCTTCAGAGGTAGTTGCCTGATGTACAAGGACCTCAAGTTCCCCATCCTCATCGTCCACCGTGCGATCAAGGCCGACAGCGTCGCCGGTGACCGCATACGGGGGATTGCCGAAGAGTTGAGCCAGGATGGCTTTGCCATTTTGGCCGCAGCGGACCACGCCGAAGCGCGACTGGTCGCCGCCACCCACCACGGCCTTGCCTGCATGCTGATCGCAGCCGAAGGCGTGGGCGAAAACACCCACCTGCTGCAGAACATGGCCGAGCTGATTCGCCTGGCCCGCTTGCGCGCGCCAGACCTGCCGATTTTCGCCTTGGGCGAACAGGTCACCCTGGAGAACGCCCCCGCCGAGGTCATGAGCGAGCTGAACCAGCTGCGCGGCATTCTGTATCTGTTCGAAGACACCGTGCCGTTTCTCGCACGCCAGGTGGCCCGCGCTGCCCACAGCTACCTCGACGGCCTGCTGCCGCCCTTTTTCAAAGCCCTGGTGCAGCACACCGCGCAATCCAATTACTCCTGGCATACACCGGGCCACGGCGGCGGCGTGGCCTATCACAAGAGCCCAGTAGGCCAGGCCTTCCACCAGTTTTTTGGGGAAAACACCCTGCGCTCGGACTTGTCAGTCTCGGTGCCGGAGCTGGGTTCGTTGCTTGATCACACCGGCCCGCTGGCCCAGGCAGAGGCCAGGGCCGCGCGTAATTTTGGTGCCGACCACACCTTCTTCGTGATCAACGGCACCTCCACCGCCAACAAGATCGTCTGGCACGCCATGGTCGGCCGTGATGACCTGGTGCTGGTGGACCGCAACTGCCACAAGTCGGTGGTCCACGCGATCATCATGACCGGGGCCATCCCGATCTATCTTTGCCCGGAACGCAATGAGTTGGGCATCATCGGCCCGATTCCGCTCAGTGAATTCAGCCCAGCTTCGATCCAGGCAAAGATCCAGGCCAACCCCCTGGCCCGTGACCGCGGGCAGCGCATCAAGCTGGCGGTGGTGACCAATTCCACCTACGACGGCCTGTGCTATCACGCCGGGCTGATCAAGCAGACGCTCGGTGCCAGCGTCGAGGTGCTGCACTTTGACGAGGCCTGGTTCGCCTATGCGGCGTTTCATGAATTCTTCGAGGGGCGCTACGCCATGGGCACGGCCTGCGCGGCCGACAGCCCGTTGGTGTTCAGCACCCATTCCACCCACAAGTTGCTGGCGGCGTTCAGTCAGGCGTCGATGATTCATGTGCAGGACGGCGCCAGGCGCCAGCTGGACCGGGACCGCTTCAATGAAGCGTTCATGATGCACATCTCGACCTCGCCGCAGTACAGCATCCTGGCGTCCCTGGACGTGGCCTCGACCATGATGGAAGGGCCGGCCGGGCGCTCGCTGTTGCAAGAAATGTTCGACGAGGCGCTGAGCTTTCGCCGCGCGCTGGCCAATTTGCGCACGCACATCGCTGCCGCCGACTGGTGGTTCAGCATCTGGCAGCCGCCGACGGCAGAAGGCATCCAGCACCTGGCCGCGCAGGACTGGCTGCTGCAACCAGGGGCAGAGTGGCATGGTTTTGGGGAGGTGGCGGGCAACTACGTGCTGCTCGACCCGCTGAAGGTGACCTTGGTCATGCCCGGTTTGAGCGCAGGCGGTGTGCTGGGCGAGCAGGGTATTCCGGCAGCGGTGGTCAGCAAATTTCTCTGGGAACGTGGGCTGGTGGTGGAAAAGACCGGCCTGTACAGCTTCCTGGTGCTGTTCTCCATGGGCATCACCAAGGGCAAATGGAGCACCTTGCTGACCGAGTTGCTGGAGTTCAAGCGCCACTACGATGGCAACACGCGGTTGAGCGCCTGCCTGCCCAGTGTGGTGGCAGCCGATGCCTCACGTTATCAGGGGATAGGCTTGCGCGACCTGTGTGACCAGTTGCACGAATGCTACCGCGCCAATGCCACGGCCAAGCAGCTCAAGCGGCTGTTCACGCGTTTGCCGGAGGTGGCTGTCAGCCCGGCCCGGGCGTATGACCAGATGGTGCGCGGCGAAGTGGAGGCCGTACCGATCGAGGCACTACTGGGGCGGGTGGCGGCGGTGATGCTGGTGCCGTATCCGCCGGGCATTCCGTTGATCATGTCGGGAGAGCGGTTCACCGAAGCGACCCGCTCGATACTCGACTACCTGGCATTTGCCCGGGCGTTCAACGATGGCTTCCCCGGATTCGTCGCCGACGTGCATGGCCTGCAGAACGAAAACGGTCGCTACACCGTGGATTGCATCAAGGAATACGAATGATCTCGACGCCGGTCTGTGCCAGCTCGAAACGGTTTTCGCCCAGGTGGTTGACCCGATCGCCGATGGCCAGGCGATAGGTGGTGATTGGCGCGCCCAATGTGCTGCCGTCGACTTGGAGGGTCGACTCTTGGAACTCGTGGACGGGGTAGATGCGGCCTTCGGCGTCACGGGCGTGGAATTGGCCGACCATTACTGCTGCCATTTAGGTGAAAACCTCTGAATTACGTAAGAAATGTCTGGAAACATAGACCGTACAAGATACCCGGAAGTTTTCGCCGGGTGGAAAAAAAACCAAAGCGCCGAGAAACGGTCATCTATAACTACAACGTCCTCTTAGCCAGCAAAGGTTGGAAATCGCCATGAGCCAGGTGTATTCGGTAGCGGTCGTCGTCGGCAGCTTGCGCAAGGATTCCTACAACCGCAAGGTAGCCCGCGCACTTTCGGAGCTGGCGCCGTCCAGCCTTGCCTTGAAGATTGTCGAGATTGGCGATCTGCCCCTGTATAACGAGGACGTCGAGGCCACCGCGCCAGCGTCCTGGAAGCGCTTTCGTGACGAGATTCGCCGCAGTGACGCAGTGCTGTTCGTCACGCCGGAGTACAACCGTTCGGTGCCGGGTTGCCTGAAGAACGCAATTGATGTTGGCTCCCGGCCTTATGGCGAAAGCGCTTGGAGCGGCAAGCCGACGGCAGTGGTGAGTGTGTCGCCGGGGGCCATTGGCGGCTTTGGTGCCAACCATGCCGTGCGCCAGTCGCTGGTGTTTCTCGACATGCCTTGCATGCAGATGCCTGAGGCGTACCTAGGGGGCGCGGCGAACCTGTTCGAGGAATCCGGCAAACTCAATGATAAGACGCGGCCGTTTCTGCAGGGGTTTGTCGACAAGTTCGCTGCGTGGGTGAAGTTGAACAGGGCGGTCTGAAGCCCTGTTCAGGTGCGGGGGCGCATGGCGGCCCCGGCGTTTATCGGAAGCTGTAGGAAACCCCCGCATAAACCCCAAACCCTTCACCCGGCGTCGAGCGGGCAATGTCCTGCCCGGCGTCGTTGTAGCCTGGCGTTACTGTCGCGGCGTAGCGTTTGTTGGTCAGGTTGCGCAGGTCCAGCCAGGTCTGCCAGTCCTGTTTCGGTGAGTCCCAGCCCAGGCGCGCGCCCAGCAAGGCATAGGCGTCGGCGTGATAGCTGTTGGCATAATCCACCTGCACCTTCGATGCCATTTGCGTGTTGACCCCGGCATAGAAGCCGCTGGGCCAGTCATAACGCAGCTCACCCTGGTAGTAGTGCATGGGGATGCCCGGCAGGCGGTTGTCACCGAACTGCTCGTCGTCACGGTAGTGGAAGTCACTGAAGGTGTAGGCCTGGCGCAGGCTCAGCTTGCCTGTTCCTGCTCGCTCCCACAGCGTAGTGTCCAGGCCTGCCTCGACACCCTGGTGCACGGTGGCGCTGGCATTGAACTCTTTGGCCGGCAGGCCTGGCACGATTTCCACGGCCAACAGTTCGTGGCGCACTTGCGAGTAATACCAGGCCAGGTCCCAACGCCCCAGCGCCGAGTCGCCGCGCGCGCCGAGCTCCAGCGTGGTGGCTGTCTGATTTTGCAGGTCGATCGGCTGCGTCGCTACCGGTGAGCTCCAGATCAGCGACCAGGGGTGTGGCGGCTCTACCGAGCGGCTCAGGTTGCCGTAAACCTGCAGTTGCGGGCTGATGTCGTAGCGCAGGCCCAGGCGCGGCGCGTAGTCCCAGTCATGCTGGCTGACCTTGCCACCCGTGAGCGGGTAGCTGACGTCGCTTTCGCGGCGGGTGTAGATCATCGCCAGGCCGGTGGTCAGCCACAGGTCCGGGATCAGCTCCAAGTCGTTGCCTGCATGCAACACGGTGTCCGAGCCCTGGTAGCTGAAGTCGCGGCTGCGTGCGCCGAAGTTATCGCCGCTGGTACGGGCAAATTGCGAGGCGCCACTGTTGGGCAGGTGTTTGGTGGTTCGCCAGCCTAGGGTGGTCTTGCTCTCCCGGCCCAGCAGGGTGTCGCGGCGGAAGTAGTTCAGGGTGCCGCTGACATCGGTGTAAGCGACCTTCAGGCGCATCGGGCCTTCGCGCAGGTCCATGGGGAAGTCGTGATAGACCAGCCCGGCTTCCACCCGGGCATCGTCCTCGAGGTAGAAGGTGGTCTTGTTGGCCACCCAGGTGCTGCCCGGTTGCGGGCGGCTGTCGTCGCGCGCCAGGTACGCCGCGTTGGCGGCACGCGGGTCATGCTTGATCTGGTCCTTGGTCAGGCGCCCGGCCAGGTCGTTCTCGGTTTCCCGGTAACGCAGGTAGAAACGCGTTTCCAGGTTCGGGTTGAAACGGTAGCCGACGTTCGCGGCAATACCTTTGGCACTGCCACTGCTGTGCGCCTGATAGCCGTCGTATTCCGAGTCGGTCAGCGCCACGTAGTAGTCGAGGTTGCCCAGCACCTGCCCAGAGCTGATGTGCCGATGCTGGTAGCCGCGGCTGCCGACCTCGTATCGCACCTGCAAAGGCGCGGCATCGTAGCCGGTATGGGTGACGTAGTTGATGGCGCCACCCAGGGCCAGGGCGCCTTGATCGAAGCCATTGGCCCCGCGCAAAACCTCGGCACGGCTCAGCCACAGCGGTTCGAACAGCTCGTATGGGGTACCGCCTGGGCCGGTGAGCGGCAAGCCGTCGAACATCGTGTAGACACCGGAACCGTGCGCCCCAGGTGCCCGGTTGATGCCCGACCCACGGATCGACAGCTTGATACCGTCATTGCCCGCCGACTGGGCGAACACGCCAGGCTGGTACGCGAGTACATCCTGGTTACTGGCGACCCGGCCTTGCCCCACACGCTGCATGTCCACGAGATTGCTGGCGCCTGGGATTTCGCGCAAACGCTCGCTGGCGGCCGTCAGTTCGCTTTGCTCCTCGTCGGTGATCAGCACCTGGCCCAACTCGACCGATTGTGCGGCCAGGGCAGGTGGCGTGGCGGTGATGGCAGCCAGCAGGCCAAGGCAAGACGAGAGGGGTAAAACGGAACGCATCGTACGACTCCAGGCGAAAGGCGAATGGACAACGGCGTTGAGACGAGCGAAACGGCGCTTGGAGCACGAAGAACTGCAGTAAATCTCGCGCAACCTTCGTCAGACGGTTTTGTAGGCAAGTTCTTTACAAGTTGCTCGGCTGGAGGGGGGGGCGGGGTGCTTCGTAAGGTGTTTGCAGATCGGCAGTGATGCCTCTCTCAAACACTCGTGGAGTTCAACGATGAATGACAACGCACGACACTCGCCCGAATCCCTCTCGGATTCACCCATCCACCTGACGCCGCGTGAGCGGCAGGTATTGCTGTGGTGCGCCTACGGCAAGAGCTCGTGGGAAATTGGCCAGATACTGGAGTGCAAGGAGTCAACGGTGAACTTTCACGTTGCCAATATCTTGCGCAAGTTCGATGTGCCTACACGCGTGGCGGCCGTCATCAGGGCGATTCGCTACGGCATGCTGGCCGAGCAGTGAGGGGGGGATGAACATGAATCAGCGTACAGCAACTCATCTTAAACCTGCTGCCGTAGGGCCCCGGTTCCCAGACTGCCATGACCCGTTCTGGCCGCGGCTGGAGCTGGCGGCATTGCGTGAGCGCTTGCAGCTTCGGCCGGATACCAGCGAGGCGCATTTCGAGGTTGCAGCACAATGCGCCGCTATCGATGCATCGCGAGAGTTCGCACGTTGGCGCGCGGCACTGCGTGAGCGGGGCTATAAGCGTCTGGAGGATGTGTCCGGGCACGATCATGGGCGGGCACTGCTGGTTTGTTACACGCGCTTTGTAGAGGCCTCGATCCTGCGAGATCTGCGCGCAGTTCCCCAGCGGAAGGCGTCGCGCAGGGGAGGTGCTTATGCGTGAATGCACATTGTTCGAGGGCCTGTTCGTGGCTGCTCTGGAGCTCGTGGGGATGGATGGCACGGTCCTGTTCAGCGCGTTGCTGGGGGCCCTGTTGGTCAGCGCTGCTCGAGACCGCTTGATCACCAATACATCCACGCGCCTGACGATCTGCAAGAAAGGGCTGCTGGTGTTCGTGACCGTAGGTGTGGGCCACCTGTTCGAGCCCTTGGTGATGTCCCTAGCACCTATGCTTACCCGTGGCATGGCCGCCTTCGTGGCAGCAGTGGTGGTAATCCCGATCAGCCTAAAGGTAATGGCTTCGCTGGATGCGCTGGACCCGAGCGAAATCATCCAGCGTTGGCGACGCAGAGGTTAACGGCTGATGGTGTCAGGCAGGTGTTTGGCAAGCTCGCTCAGTTGCTGTTCCAGTTGTTGGATACGTTGTTTGTCCTGGATGAGCAGCAGCACCGCCTGGCGGTCGTCTGCAGAAAGCGTGCGTAGCCGCTCGAGCATGTCCCGCTCCCAGTCATCCTTGTCAGCGTTGCGATGTTGTACGGGTTCACCCAGCAGCAGCCAGTCGAGGGAGCACGCATGCTGCCTGGCGATTGCTATGCATATTGAGTATGGAATGCTGTCGCGTACCTTCCAGCTGCTCAACGTCTGTGGGCTGATGGCCAGCGCTCTGGATAGCTCAGCATCCGTCTCGCAACCCATCAAAAGCTTCAGGCGCGCAAGTACAGGCGATAGCAAGTGAGTACTCATAACAATTATCCATGTCTGGTTTAATGATATTCCATGGGCTTAAACTACTCGTTATGAATACAGCCCTGCGTTTTTAAGGAGCATTTCTGCAATGAGAAGCATCAAACTGAAGAATACAGTCACTTACGCAGTAAATACTGACAAAACTAAACGATCATTCTCACAGATCGGCGGCGTGTTTAATGCCTGCAGGTGCCTGCCGTGAGTACGTATAAGCTGGTCTGCCCGCATTGCAACAGCCGTATGCGCATACGTACCAGTGAGGGGCGCCATATATTTCTTCGGGTCGCCTACCTGCAATGCACCACCGAGGCCTGTGGCTGGTCAGTGCGAGCCGAGTTTGAAATGACCCATGAACTTTCTCCCAGCGGTATGCCCAACCCTGAAGTCCACCTGCCATCGGCCAATGGTGACCTACGCAGGGCCGCATTGCCTGAAGCGGTCGAGTAGACAGCCCTTTGGCGCAAAAAAAAACACCCCGCATGAGCGGGGTGTTCTGTATTGCAGGGCTGATCAGCCGATCAGTTGCAAGCCGGCCTGCTGAACCATTTCCAGCAGCGGTTGCGGGTAGACACCGAGCACGAAGGCGAGGATAGCGATGGCCAGCAGCATGACGCCGCCGGTGCGCTGTTCCCACTTCAGCGGGGCATCGTGACGACGCAGGTTTGGCTCGACCAGGTACAGGGTGACCATGACGCGCAGGTAGTAGTAAACACCGATGGCGCTACCGATCACCAAGGCGCCGACCAGCCACCACAGGTGCGACTCGACGCCGGTGGCGATGATGTAGAACTTGCCGATGAAGCCTGCAGTCAGCGGGATGCCGGCCAGCGACAGCATCATCACGGTCAGCACGGCAGTCAGGTACGGACGGCGCCAGAATAGGCCACGGTACTCGTACAGGGCGTCCGCATCACGGCCGCCGTAAGGCGAGGACATCAACGTGATGACGCCGAAGGCACCCAGGCTGGTGATCACGTAGGTGACCAGGTACACGCCCATGGCTTCCAGGGCCAGGCCCTTGCTGGCGACCAGGGCGATGACCAGGTAACCGAAGTGGGCGATCGACGAGTAACCCAGCAGACGCTTGAGGTTGCTCTGGGTCAGCGCCAACAGGTTACCGACCAGAATCGAAGCCACCGCGATCACCGCCAGAACGGTGCTCAGCACGCCGCTGCTGGCAGCAGGGGAGAGCATGAACAGGCGCACGACCACGGCGAATACCGCAACCTTGCTGGCGGTGGCCAGGAACGCAGCGACCGGCGCCGGAGCACCTTCGTACACGTCCGGGGTCCACAGGTGGAACGGCACCAGCGACAACTTGAAGGCCAGGCCGACCAGCATCATGCCCAGGCCCAGTTGTGCGACCAGGCTTGGCATGTTGGTGGCTGCCAGGGCTTTACCGATCTGGTCGAAGCTCAGGCTACCGGCATCAGCGTACAGCAGTGCCATGCCGAACAGCAGGAAGGCAGAACCTGCAGCCGAGAGCACCATGTACTTGATGCCGGCTTCCAGCGAACGCTTGTTGAAGAAGGCATACGCCACCAGGCCATAGACCGGCACCGACAGCAGTTCCAGGCCGATGAACAGGCCGGCCAAGTGGTTGGCACTGACCAGCACCAGGCCACCCAGTGCCGACATCAGCAGCAGCAGGTAGAGTTCTTCACGGTTGCCCGGGAAGCCTTTGGCGCCTTCGCCAAGGTAAGCGTGGGCCAGCGTGACACAGGCCAGCGTGGCCACCAGGATGATCGCCATGTACAGGCAGGCGAACTTGTCGATGGTGATCAGCGAGGTCACCGCCAGGGGCGCGACCTTCAGTGCTGGCAAGATCGACAGCAAGGCCAGGTTCAGGCCCACGGTGGACAGCAGGAAGGTCTGCGAGTGGTTGCGCTTCCAGGCGATCGCCAGCATCACCACCACCGTGGTGATGGTGGTGATCAGCATCGGCGCCAATGCGATGAAGTGTTGAGTGGTGAATTCCATAGCGCTCTTACCGGGCCGAAGCGAGTTGAGTGAAAGCGGAACCAAGCCACTGCTGCACACCGCTCATGGTGGCGGCAGAAGTGTCGAGGAACGGCTGCGGGTACACACCAAGCACGATCAGCAGCACTGCCAGGCCCAGCACCATGATCAGCTCGCGGCCGTCCATGCCGGCCAGCACGGTGTCGCTTTTGCTTGGGCCGAAGTAGGCGCGGTGGATCATGATCAGCGAGTAGACCGAGCCGAAGACCAGGCCGGTGGTGGCGATCACGGTGATCCACGGCACGCTGGCGAAGCTGCCGATCAGGATCAGGAACTCGCCGACGAAGTTGCCGGTGCCTGGCAGCCCCAGCGATGCGGCGGCGAAGAACAGGCTGATCGCAGGCAGGTAGGCGATGCGGTGCCACAGGCCACCCATTTGACGCATGTCACGGGTGTGCAGGCGCTCGTACAGCTGGCCGGACAGGATGAACAGCGCAGCAGCCGACAGGCCGTGGGCCAGCATCTGGATCACCGCGCCTTGCAGGGCTTGCTGGCTGCCGGAGTAGATACCGATCAGCACGAAGCCCATGTGCGAAACGCTGGAGAAGGCGATCAGGCGCTTGATGTCGGTTTGCGCGAAGGCCAGGAAGGCACCGTAGAAGATACCGATCAGGCCCAGGGTCATGGCGATCGGTGCAAACTCGGCCGAGGCGTTCGGGAACAGCGGCAGGGCGAAGCGCAGCAGGCCGTAGGCCGCCGTCTTCAGCAAGATACCCGCCAGGTCCACGGAGCCTGCAGTCGGTGCCTGGGCGTGAGCATCAGGCAGCCAGGAGTGGAACGGCACCACCGGCAGCTTGACCGCGAAGGCGATGAAGAAGCCCAGCATCAGCACGTACTCGACACCGGCTGGCAGCTCGGCCTTGAGCAGGTCGCTGTAGTTGAAGGTGAGTACGCCGGTGGTGTTGTAGTTGACCAGCACCAGGCCAAGGATCGCCACCAACATGATCAGGCCGCTGGCCTGGGTGAAGATGAAGAACTTGGTTGCAGCGTAGATCCGGGTCTTCTTGCCGTCTGCAGAGCTGTGACCCCAGAGCGCGATGAGGAAATACATCGGCACCAGCATCATTTCCCAGAAGAAGAAGAACAGGAACAGGTCCAGGGCCAGGAACACACCGACCACACCGCCCAGAATCCACATCAGGTTGAGGTGGAAGAAGCCGACGTGGCGCTGGATCTCTTTCCAGGAGCACAGTACCGACAGCACACCGAGCAGGCCGGTCAGCAGGATCATCAGCAGCGACAGGCCGTCGAGGGCCAGGTGGATGCTGATGCCGAAGCGCTTGATCCACTCGACTTTGTATTCGAGTGCCCAGGCAGGTTCGGCGCCCGGAGCAGGGGCCAGGGTGTAGTCGCCGGTGCCCCACAGGTAGAGGCCGATGCCGAGCAGCAGGGACATGGTCAGCAGCGCGATCCAGCGCGGCAGGGTGGCGCCGAAGCGCTCACCCAGCCAGCACAGGAAGCCGCCGATGAAGGGGATCAGGATCAGCCAAGGCAAAATCATGACGGGTTGGTTTCCTTTGGCAAAGTCGCAAGATTCATAGTCATACCGCGGCCACTACCACAGCGCCGAGTACCAGCACGGCGCCGACGGCGATCGAGGCGGTGTACCAACGCAGCTGGCCGGTCTCGGTCTTGCTCATGGCGACGTGGCCGCCACGGGCCATCCGAGGGATCAGGCCAATGCTGCGGTCAACCGGGTCCTTGCGCAGGATGTGGCTGATCAGCAGGTAAGGTTTGACGAAGAGCTTGTCGTAGATCCAGTCGAAGCCCCAGGCAGCGAACCACCAGGCCGACAGGACGCGGCCGATGCTGCTGTTGGCGACGGCGCTGACGAAACGACGCTTGCCCAGGAACAGCAGGGCCGACAGCAGGATACCGGCGATGGCGATGGCACCCGAGGCGATCTCCAGCGAGTGCTTGGCGTCGCCACCGGCATGGCCGGCGCTTTCAGGCAGTACACCGGCCAGTGGCGGGGTGATCCAGGCGCCGACGAAGGTCGACAGCACGATCAGCACGCCCAGCGGCAGCCAGTGGCTGATGCCGTGGCCCGCGTGGGCTTCGGTCTTGGCTTCGCCGTGGAAGGCGATGAAGATCAGGCGGAAGGTGTACAGCGAGGTCATGAACGCACCGACCAGGCCGGCGTACAGCAAACCGGTGTTGCCGCTGGCGAAGGCTTCCCAGAGGATCTCGTCCTTGGAATAGAAGCCCACGGTGACGATTGGCAGGGCAGCCAGGGCGGCACCACCGACCACGAAGCTGGCGTAGGCCAGCGGCAGTTTCTTCCACAGGCCGCCCATCTTGAAGATGTTCTGCTCGTGGTGGCAGGCAACGATCACCGCACCGGAGGCAAGGAACAGCAGGGCCTTGAAGAAGGCGTGGGTCATCAGGTGGAAGATCGCCGCGTCCCAGGCGCCAACGCCCAGGGCCAGGAACATGTAGCCGATCTGGCTCATGGTCGAGTAGGCGAGGATACGCTTGATGTCGGTCTGAACCAGCGCGGCGAAGCCGGCCAGTACCAGGGTCACACCGCCGACTACGCCAACCAGGTGCAGGACGTCCGGCGCCAGCAGGAACAGGCCGTTGGTACGGGCGATCAGGTATACGCCCGCGGTCACCATGGTTGCGGCGTGGATCAGTGCCGAAACCGGGGTCGGGCCCGCCATTGCGTCGGCCAGCCAGGTCTGCAGCGGCAGCTGGGCCGATTTACCGACCGCGCCACCCAGCAGCATCAGGGTAGCCAGGACCATCCAGGTGTCACCCGCCTGGAACTTCTGCGGTGCCAGCACCAGCAGTTCCTGCACGTTCAGGGTACCCAGCTGGGCGAACAGGATGAACAGGCCGATGGCCATGAACACGTCGCCGATACGGGTGACGATGAAGGCCTTGAGTGCTGCGTTACCGTTGTTGCGGTTGCTGTAGTAGAAACCGATCAACAGGTACGAGCACAGGCCCACGCCTTCCCAGCCGAAGTAGATGAACAGCAGGTTATCGCCCAGCACCAGGAACAGCATGCTGGCGATGAACAGGTTGGTGTACGAGAAGAAGCGCGAGTAACCGGCTTCGCCACGCATGTACCAGGACGCGAACAGGTGGATCAGGAAGCCTACGCCGGTGACCACGCCGAGCATGGTGACCGACAGGCCGTCCACGTACAGGGTGAAGTTCGGCGCAAAGCCGTCCACCGACATCCACTGCCACAGCAGCTGGCTGTACGCACCGCCTTCAGGCGGGGCGACGTTGAACTGCCAGATCACGTAGGCGGCTGTCGCGGCCGAGAGGCCCACCGAGCCGACGCCGATCAGGGCGGACAGGTTCTCCGAGAACCGCCCGCGCGAGAACGACAGCAGCAAGAAGCCGATCAGGGGGAAGACGAAAGTCAGGAAGATAAGGTTCATCCGCGCATCTCACTGGCAGCATCGATGTCGAGAGTGTGGAAGCGGCGATACAGCTGCAGCAGGATAGCCAGGCCAATACTGGCCTCGGCGGCTGCCAGGCTGATCACCAGAATGAACATCACCTGGCCATCGGGTTGGACCCAACGGGCGCCGGCGACGATGAACGCCAGCGCAGAGGCGTTCATCATGACTTCCAGGCTCATGAGCACGAAGAGGATGTTGCGGCGGACCATCAGGCCAACCAGACCTAAGCAGAACAGGATACCGGCGACCGCCAGACCATGCTCGAGAGGGATAGCACCCATGATTTACTCCTTCGCCTCGTTACGGCCCAGGTGGAAGGCGGTGACGGCTGCGGCGAGCAGCAGCATCGAGGCCAGTTCGACCACCAGCAGGTACGGGCCGAACAGGCTGATGCCCACGGCCTTGGCGTCCACGGTGGTACCGCTGATGGCTGCGCCGCTTGGGGTGACGAACAGCACGTACAGCAGCTCGAGCAGCAGCAGGGCGGCAAGGATCACCGGCCCGGCCCATATGCCAGGCTTGAGCCAGCCGCGCTCCTGGGCGACCGACGCCGGCCCCAGGTTGAGCATCATCACCACGAAGACGAACAGCACCATGATGGCGCCGGCGTAGGCGATCACTTCCAAGGCGCCGGCGAACGGCGCACCCAGGGCGAAGAAGATCATTGCCACGGAAATCAGCGAAATGATCAGGTAGAGCAGGGCGTGCACGGGGTTGGTGCCGGTCACCACCCGAAGGGTGGAGACCACGGCGATCCCGGATGCGAAGTAGAAAGCGAATTCCATCTTTCTGTCCTTATGGGAGCAAGCTCTTCACGTTGATCGGCTCGGCTTCGTTCTGTGCAGAGCCTTTCGGCTTGCCAGCGATCGCCATACCCGCAACACGGTAGAAGTTGTAGTCAGGGTTCTTGCCGGGGCCGGAGATCAGCAGATCTTCTTTCTCGTACACCAGGTCCTGACGCTTGAACTCGGCCATTTCGAAATCCGGAGTCAGCTGGATCGCGGTGGTCGGGCACGCCTCTTCGCACAGGCCGCAGAAGATGCAGCGCGAGAAGTTGATGCGGAAGAACTCAGGGTACCAACGACCGTCCTCGGTCTCGGCCTTCTGCAGCGAAATGCAGCCGACCGGGCAGGCCACCGCGCAGAGGTTGCACGCTACGCAGCGCTCCTCGCCGTCGGGGTCGCGGGTGAGGACGATGCGGCCGCGGTAGCGCGGCGGCAGGTACACCGCTTCTTCGGGGTACTGCAGGGTGTCGCGCTTGCGGAACCCGTGGGAGAACACCATGGCCAGGCTGCGCAGCTGAGTGCCGGTGCCCTTAACGATGTCGCCGATATACTTGAACATGGGTCAAATCCTCACTGGGCCGCGACGGCTGGCGTGTTGTAAAGCACGATCGCAGCGGTCACCAGCAAATTGATCAGGGTCAGCGGCAGGCAGAACTTCCAGCTGAAGTCCATCACCTGGTCATAGCGTGGGCGCGGGATCGAGGCGCGCAGCAGGATGAACAGCATGATGAAGAACGCGGTTTTCAGCGCGAACCACAGGAACGGCACCTGAGGCAGCAGGTCGAACGGACCGTGCCAGCCGCCGAAGAACAGGGTCACCAGCAGCGCCGAAATGAGGATGATGCCGATGTACTCACCGACGAAGAACATGCCCCATTTCATGCCGGCATACTCGATGTGGTAGCCGTCGGCCAGTTCCTGTTCCGCTTCCGGCTGGTCGAACGGGTGACGGTGAGTCACGGCGACGCCTGCGATGAAGAAGGTGCAGAAGCCGAAGAACTGCGGAATGATGAACCACAGGTTCTGGGCCTGGTATTCAACGATGTCGCGCATGTTGAACGAACCCACCTGCACCACCACGCCCATCAGCGCCAGGCCCAGGAACACCTCGTACGAGACGGTCTGTGCCGATGCCCGCAAGCTGCCCAGCAGCGCGTACTTGTTGTTCGACGACCAACCGGCGAACAGTACGGCGTACACCGACAGGCCGGCCATGGCGAAGAAGAACAGCAAGCCGATGTTCAGGTCGGCGACGCCCCAGCCCGGTGTGATCGGGATGATCGAGAAGCCGATCAGCAGGGCGCTCATGGCCACGACCGGTGCCAGGGTGAAGATCATCTTGTCGACGAAGGGCGGGTTCCAGTCTTCCTTGAAGAACATCTTCAGCATGTCGGCGGCGATCTGGAACATGCCGAACGGGCCGACCCGGTTAGGACCGTAGCGGTCCTGCCACCAGCCCAGCAGGCGGCGCTCGACGAAGCTGAGCAGGGCGCCGCAGACGACTACGGCCAGCAGCACCACGATAGCCTTGACGACCTGGATGATCACATCGATCACTTCGGGGGTGAACCAGCTCATTGTGCTGCCTCCTGCAGGCCTTCGACGGATGCACCGAAGATGGCAGGCGGAATACCGGCCAGGCCTTTCGGCAGCGCGACCAGGCCAGCGCCCAGCTCTTCATTGATGCGCAGCGGCAGACGCAGTGCCACGCCCGCCACGTTGAGGCTGAGCAGCGCACCTTCGTTGACGCCCAGGCGGTCCGCTTCGGACTTGGCCAGGCCAACGTAGGCAGCAGGGATGCGCTCTTGTACCGGAGCGGCGCGCGAGGAGCTTTCTTCGCTGCCGAACAGGTGGAAGAACGGCACGGCGGTCCAGGTGCCACGGGCCGGGTTGAATGCGCCCGGGATGGCGTTGAACCAGTTCAGGCGATCACCTTGCGATTCGATCAGGCGCACGCCCGGGTCACCGGCACGCAGATGGCCACCGACCTCGTCCTGGAACTTGTTCCAGGCTTGCGGCGAGTTCCAGCCCGGCGACCAGGCGAACGGCACTTGCTGGCGCGGTTCGACGGAGCCCGAGTAACCTTCCATCGAGAAGGCGAACGCGGTGTCCTTGTCTTGCGGGGTACGCGGCTCGTGCACGCTGATGTTGGCGCGCATGGCGGTACGGCCGGAGTAGCGCAGCGGCTCACGGGCCAGTTTCATGCCCTTGATGCGGAACGCGGCGGAAGGCGCTGCGTTGACGATGCCAGCCAGTTGCGGGGCGGCTTCGGCGCAGGCGCTGGTGACGTGGTCCAGTTGGGTCCAGTCGACCGGCTTGTTCAGCAGGGTCGCACGCAGGGCGTGCATCCAGCGCCAGCCTTCGTGAACCAGGATGCTGCTGTCCAGGTATTGCGGGTCGAACACCTGGAAGAAGCGCTGGGCGCGGCCTTCCTGGCTGACCAGGGTACCGTCACCTTCGGCGAACGAGGCTGCCGGCAGTACCAGGTGAGCGCGTTCCAGGGTGGCGGTGTTGGAGTGGTCGGCAACGATCACGACCTTGGCTGCAGCCAGGGCGGCATCGACCTTGGCGGCCGAGACGCGGGTGTACAGGTCGTTTTCCAGGACCACGATGGCGTCGGCCTTGCCGCTGATGACCGCGTCCAGCGCGGCATCGACGGATTCACCGCCCAGCATCGCCAGGCCGAAGCTGTTGGCTTCAGGCACGACCAAGCTCAGCGAACCGTTTTTCTCGCGCAGCTTCAGGGCTTTGGCGATGTTGGCGGCAGCTTCGATCAGCGCCGGGTCGGCCAGCGAGGTACCGGCAACTACCAATGGGCGCTTGGCCGCAACCAGGGCATCGGCGATGCGCTGGGCCAGGGCCTTGGCTTCTTCGTCCAGGCCAGCAACGGCCGGGGCGCTCGGGTCGATGGCGTGGGCTACGGCGAAGCCGATACGGGCCAGGTCAGCCGGGGCTGCGTGTACGCATTCTTCAGCGACGTCATCCAGCTTGGTTTCAGCCAGGCTGGCGATGAACAGCGGGTACAGCGCGTGCTGGCCGATGTTTTTCACCGCAGCGTCCAGCCAAGGCTGCACTTTCATCGCCTCGGCCATGGCTTCGGCCTTGCCTTTGGTGGCCTGGCGTACGGACAGGGCAACGCGGGCGGCGGTTTGGGTCAGGTCTTCACCGAGCACGAACACAGCGTCGTGGTCTTCGATGTCGCGCAGGGTCGGCACCGGCAGCGGGCTGTTGTTCAGCACGTTCAGGGCCAGGCGCACACGGGCCAGTTCGCCCGCTTCCATGCCCGAATAGAAGTAGTCGGCGCCGACCAGCTCACGCAGGCCGTAGTTGCTTTCGAGGCTGGCGCGCGGCGAGCCTATACCGACGATGGTGCGCCCGCGAAGCAGGTCAGCGGCCTTGTCCAGTGCGGCGTCCAGGCTCAGCTTGGTGCCATCGGCCAGGCGTGGCTGGCGTGGGCGGTCGGTGCGGTTGACGTAGCCATAACCGAAGCGGCCGCGGTCGCACAGGAAGTACTGGTTGACCGAGCCGTTGAAGCGGTTTTCGATGCGACGCAGTTCACCGTAGCGCTCGCCGGGGCTGATGTTGCAGCCACTGGAGCAGCCGTGGCAGATGCTCGGTGCGAACTGCATGTCCCACTTGCGGTTGTAGCGCTCGGAGTGAGTCTTGTCGGTGAACACGCCGGTCGGGCAGACCTCGGTCAGGTTGCCGGAGAACTCGCTTTCCAGCACGCCGTCTTCAACGCGGCCGAAGTACACGTTGTCGTGAGCGCCATAGACACCCAGGTCGGTACCGCCTGCGTAGTCCTTGTAGTAGCGCACGCAGCGGTAGCAGGCGATGCAGCGGTTCATCTCGTGTGCGATGAACGGGCCGAGGTCCTGGTTCTGGTGGGTACGCTTGGTGAAACGGTAGCGGCGCTCGTTGTGGCCGGTCATTACCGTCATGTCCTGCAGGTGGCAGTGACCGCCTTCCTCGCACACTGGGCAGTCGTGCGGGTGGTTGGTCATCAGCCATTCGACGACGCTGGCGCGAAACGCCTTGGACTCTTCATCTTCGATGGAGATCCAGGTGCCGTCGGAGGCAGGGGTCATGCAGGACATGACGATACGACCACGGGTGTCGTTCTCGTCGGTGTACTGCTTGACCGCGCACTGCCGGCAGGCGCCAACGCTACCAAGCGCGGGGTGCCAGCAGAAATAAGGGATGTCGAGGCCGAGCGACAGACACGCCTGTAACAGGTTGTCTGCACCGTTGACTTCGAGCGCTTTGCCGTCTACGTGGATAGTGGCCATTGTTCAAAGTTCTTCGTTGGCCCGCGTGAGCGGGCGTGGCTAATGGAAATCTGTACGCCTGCGGCCCGCCGCGAATCGTTCGGGCCGGCCTGCAGGCTGGCGGGTGGCACGGACCACCCGCAGCTCATCTTGTTATGCGCCGACCACGATCGGCCCGCTCGGTACTGGCTTGGCCAGGTTCGGGCGCAGGGCATCGGCAGCACTGGCTGGGGCGACACCGGCCTCGAATTCGGAGCGGAAGTATTTGATGGCACTGCCCAACGGCTCGACGGCACCCGGTGCGTGAGCACAGAAGGTACGGCCTGGGCCGAGGAAGTTGACCAGACCCAGCAGGGTCTCGATGTCTTCGGCGCGGCCTTGGCCTTGCTCCAGCGAGCGCAGCATTTTCACGCTCCACGGCAGGCCGTCACGGCATGGGGTGCACCAGCCGCACGATTCGCGGGCGAAGAACTCTTCCATGTTGCGCAGCAGCGAGACCATGTTGATGCTGTCGTCGACCGCCATGGCCAGGCCAGTACCCATCCGGGTGCCAACCTTGGCGATGCCGCCGGCGTACATCTGTGCGTCGAGGTGCTCAGGCAGCAGGAAACCGGTACCGGCGCCACCAGGCTGCCAGCATTTGAGCTTGAAGCCATCGCGCATGCCGCCGGCGTAGTCTTCGAACAGCTCACGGGCGGTGACGCCGAATGGCAGTTCCCACAGGCCAGGGTTTTTCACCTTGCCGGAGAAGCCCATCAGCTTGGTGCCGTGGTCTTCGCTGCCTTCGCGGGCCAGCGACTTGTACCAGTCGTTGCCGTTGGCGACGATGGCCGGCACGTTGCACAGGGTCTCGACGTTGTTCACGCAGGTCGGCTTGCCCCATACGCCAACGGCGGCAGGGAAGGGCGGCTTGGAACGTGGGTTGGCGCGGCGGCCTTCCAGCGAGTTGATCAGTGCGGTTTCTTCACCGCAGATGTAGCGGCCGGCACCGGTGTGCACGAACAGCTCGAAGTCAAAGCCCGAGCCCAGGATGTTCTTGCCCAGGAGGCCAGCGGCCTTGGCTTCGTCGATGGCGCGGTTGAGGTTTTTCGCTGCGGTGGTGTACTCGCCACGCAGGAAGATGTAGCCGCGGTAGGCCTTCAGGGCGCGGGCACTGATCAGCATGCCCTCGACCAGCAGATGGGGCTGTTGCTCCATCAGCATGCGGTCCTTCCAAGTGTTCGGCTCCATTTCATCCGCGTTGCACAGCAGGTAGCGGATGTTCATGGATTCGTCTTTAGGCATCAGGCCCCACTTCACACCCGTGGGGAAGCCTGCGCCGCCGCGGCCCTTGAGGCCGGAGTCTTTGACGTTTTGCACGATGTCGTCTTGCGACATCTCGCTCAGTGCCTTGCGGGCAGCAGCGTAGCCATTCTTGGCCTGGTACTCGGCAAGCCAGACCGGCTCGCCGTCGTCACGCAGACGCCAGGTCAGTGGGTGGGTTTCGGCCGAACGCGCGATGCGGTTGGCCGGGCCGAAGGAAGTAATGGTCATACGTAACCCTCCAGCAGTTTGGAAACGCCAGTAGGCTGCACGTCGCCAAAGGTGTCATCGTCGATCATCAGGGCCGGGGCCTTGTCGCAGTTGCCCAGGCAGCAGACCGGCAGCAGGGTGAAGCGCCCGTCGGCGGTGGTCTGGCCGAGGCCGATGCCCAGTTCGCTTTGGATCTGGCTGACCACCGACTCGTGGCCACCGATGTAGCAGACCATGCTGTCGCACACGCGGATGATGTGGCGGCCGACCGGTTGACGGAAGATCTGGCTGTAGAACGTAGCCACGCCCTCGACGTCACTGGCCGGGATGCCCAGCACTTCGCCGATGGCGTGAATGGCGCCGTCCGGCACCCAGCCACGTTCCTTCTGGACGATCTTCAAGGCTTCGATGGACGCCGCGCGCGGGTCCTCGTAGTGATGCATCTCGTGCTCGATGGCCGAGCGCTCGGTTTCGCTCAGGGCGAAACGGTCTGTCTGGATAAGCGTGCTGTTCATGCTTAGCGGTCCACGTCAGCCATAACGAAGTCGATACTGCCCAGGTACGCAATGAGGTCGGCGACCATGCTGCCTTTGATCACCGAAGGGATCTGCTGCAGGTGCGGGTAGCTCGGGGTACGGATCCGGGTGCGGTAGCTCATGGTGCCGCCATCGCTCGTCAGGTAGTAACTGTTGATGCCCTTGGTCGCTTCGATCATCTGGAACGACTCGTTGGCCGGCATGACCGGGCCCCACGAGACTTGCAGGAAGTGCGTGATCAAGGTTTCGATGTGCTGCAGGGTGCGCTCTTTCGGCGGCGGCGTGGTCAGCGGGTGATCCGCCTTGTACGGGCCTTCCGGCATGTTGCGCAGGCACTGGTCGATGATGCGGATACTCTGACGCATCTCCTCGACACGGACCATGCAGCGATCGTAGGCATCGCCGTTGTGGGCCAGCGGTACTTCGAACTCGAAGTTTTCGTAGCCAGAATACGGGCGCGCTTTACGCAGGTCGAAGTCGCAACCGGTGGAACGCAGGCCGGCACCGGTGGTGCCCCATTCCAGCGCTTCCTTGGTGTTGTACGCGGCAACGCCGACGGTACGGCCCTTGAGGATGCTGTTCTGCAGGGCGGCCTTGGTGTATTCGTCGAGGCGCTTAGGCAGCCAGTCGACGAAGTCCTTGACCAGCTTGTCCCAGCCGCGCGGCAGGTCGTGGGCGACGCCACCGATGCGGTACCAAGCCGGGTGCAGGCGGAAACCGGTGATCGCTTCGATCACGGTGTAGGCGCGCTGGCGGTCGGTGAAGGTGAAGAACACCGGGGTCATGGCGCCGACGTCCTGGATGTAGGTACCCAGGAACAACAGGTGGCTGGTGATGCGGAAGAACTCGGCGAGCATGATGCGAATCACGTCGACTTTCTGCGGCACCTTGATGCCGGCCAGCTTCTCTACCGCCAGTACGTACGGCAGGTTGTTCATCACCCCGCCGAGGTAGTCGATACGGTCGGTGTAGGGGATGAAGCTATGCCAGGACTGGCGCTCGGCCATCTTCTCGGCGCCACGGTGGTGGTAGCCGATGTCCGGTACGCAGTCGACGATCTCTTCACCGTCCAGCTGCAGGACGATACGGAACGCACCGTGGGCAGAGGGGTGGTTGGGGCCGAGGTTGAGGAACATGTAGTCCTCGTTGGCGCCCTGGCGCTTCATACCCCAGGCTTCCGGGTTGAAACGTGCCGATTCCTCTTCAAGCTGCTGCTTGGCCAGGGTCAGGCTGTAGGGGTCGAACTCGGTGGCGCGGGCTGGGTAGTCCTTGCGCAGCGGGTGGCCTTCCCAGGTGGGCGGCATCATGATGCGGCTCAGGTGCGGGTGGCCGGCAAAGTCGATGCCGAACATGTCCCAGACTTCGCGCTCGTACCAGTTGGCGTTGGGCCAGATGCCGGTCACGGTCGGCAGGTTCAGGTCGCCTTCGCTGAGCGACACCTTGATCATCACGTCGCTGTTACGCTCGACCGACAGCAGGTGGTAGAACACGCTGAAATCGGCAGCGGGCAGGCCGCGGCGCTGGGTACGCAGGCGCTCGTCGACGCCATGCAGGTCGTACAGCATGCTGTACGGCTTGGCGACGTTGCGCAGGAAGCTGAGTACTTCTTTGAGCTGTGCACGTTTTACCCACAGCACCGGCATGCCGGTGCGGGTTTCCTGGGCGACGAATGCGTCGGCACCAAAACGGTTGTGCAATTCGACGACCACATCCTGGTCGTCAGCCTTGTAAGGCGGAATATAAATAGCGGTGTCCGCTGTCATGGTCTCGGTCGCTTTGAGTCAACGTAGAGAATGAAGCCAGGCCGCCGGCTCCTTGGGGAGCGGGCGGCAGGTCGCTGGATCAGACTTCGTCGGGGCTGCGCAGGTTGGTTACCGCGATACGCTGTTCACGACGCAGGTCTTTCTGGGCAGGCATCTCGGCACGGTAAATGCCTTGATCACCAACAACCCAGGAAAGCGGGCGTCGCTCCTGGCCAATCGACTCCTGCAGCAGCATCAAGCCTTGCAGGAACGCTTCAGGGCGAGGCGGGCAGCCAGGCACGTAAACATCCACGGGGAGGAACTTGTCGACCCCCTGAACGACCGAGTAAATGTCGTACATGCCACCGGAGTTGGCGCACGAACCCATGGAGATGACCCACTTCGGCTCGAGCATCTGCTCGTACAGGCGCTGAATGATCGGCGCCATCTTGATGAAGCAGGTACCGGCGATGACCATGAAGTCGGCCTGACGCGGCGAGGCCCGGATGACTTCGGCGCCGAAGCGGGCGATGTCGTGGGGCGCCGTGAAGGCCGTGGTCATTTCCACGTAGCAGCAGGACAGGCCGAAGTTATACGGCCAGAGGGAGTTCTTGCGACCCCAGTTGACCGCGCCACGCAGCACATCTTCGAGTTTCCCCATGTAGATGTTCTTGTGGACCTGGTCCTCGAGCAGTTGGTCGGTGACGGTTTCCCGTTCACCTACCGGGTACTGCTCGTTGGGCGCATCCGGATCGATTCTGGTGAGATTGTATTGCATTGCCAAAGCCTCATTGTTTCAGCTTCGCTTGCCGCTTGCGGCGACCTTCGGGAGCCCAATCAAGAGCACCGACGCGCCAAAGGTAGACAAGACCTGCCAACAGAATTGCTATGAAAACGAGCGCTTCGACGAACCCGGTCCAGCCGCTTTCGCGGACGGACACAGACCATGCAAAGAGGAAGAGGGCTTCGATATCGAAGATCACGAACAGCATCGCGACCAGATAGAATTTGGCGGACAGGCGCAGGCGGGCGCTGCCGACGGGCAGCATGCCGGATTCGAAGGGTTCGTTCTTGGCGCGGCCCCAGGCCTTGCTACCGAGCAGGCTGGACAGACCGAGCATGAAGGCACACAGGCCGACGACACCCAAAAGGAAGATGGCAAAGCCCCAGTTGTGGGCGATGAGTCCTGCCGAATCGGACATGCTAGAGATCCTTATACAGAGACCCAGCTCTGCAGTCTGAAATAAGTAGAGCGGCGACCTGGTGTCGCACATGCAGTGACCAAATGTCGCAGCTGAATCAATCGCGCTGATTTTATGGGTAAACCCGGTGCAAGTAAAATTTCTGTGGCAATTTATTCGTAGGATTAAGAACAAAAATCTTTCGTAACTGGCTGAAAGCCTTGAATTTCGGGCATTGCGCGCGTTTTTGTTAATTATGTTTCTTGCGCGACGTAACGAATTCCTAATTATGTAATGATAATTAATCGCATTGAGCTTGGTGCGGTGAAATCCTCCTCTTGTGAGCCTTGTAAAGTTGCACGGGCGGGTTGGCTACTTGCAAATGCGAAAAAGGCTCGTTCTAACAGTTTCCAGCGCCTCGCGCACCGCTCTGGGTCAATACTTTATCGGTTAAGCCGTGGCGGGCCGATGAAGCGATTGCCCACTGGCCCAGCCAGTAAGCGACGATGATCAGGTAAGGCGCAGCAGCGAACGGGCTGACGAAGCGGTCGATGCCGATCAGGCTGTCAGAAAATACGAACATGCACGCGCCGAGCCCGGCGATACCGCCGCATGCCAGAGCGCGCCAGAGCATGGCACTGATCGCCAGGGCATACAGCGCCACTGGGGCCAGAAGTGGGCCGAGGCCGTGGCTGGCCAGCACCCCCAGCAGCGTCGAGCCCGTCGCCGCGCTCAGCAGCAGAGCTGGCAGGGCCGGGCGTAACGTCATGTTGCAATAGGCACGCAGGTAAGCCAGGTGGGCGCAGAGAAACGCTGCCAAACCGAACACGAACAGGTCGGCTGGGACGGCCAGAAGTGCGTCACCCAGTACCGAAAAACCCAGGCCGATGACGATCCAATGGCGGTATACAGTGTCGGGCCCCTGGTAGAGCCAGGCGATCAGCGCCAGTATCGGAACGGGTTTGACCAGCAGGCCAAGCAGGGCATTGTCGCTGGCCAGTGTATAGAGATAAAAAGCAGCGGCTGCGACGGCGATTGTGATCAGGTGGCTTGGACGAAGCATGGGCAGTCCTTGCTACTGTGCTGCCACAAGCATAGTCCGGATCCTGGGTTTTGCTTTCGTCTGCACTGGCCTCTTCGCGGGCAAGCCCGCTCTCACAGGTTCTGCGCCTATTTCGAGCATGGCGCGATACCTGTGGGAGCGGGCTTGCCCGCGAAGAGGCCAGTGCAGGTAAAAAGAAGGCCCGAGACGCTTGCGAGTCCCGGGCCCTCCTTCAGCAGCCCGCTGTTATCAGTGGAACTGCTCTTCCTCAGTCGAACCGGTCAGCGCAGTCACCGACGAAGCCCCACCTTGAATCACGGTGGTCATGTCATCGAAGTAGCCAGTGCCCACTTCCTGCTGGTGCGCAACGAAGGTGTAGCCTTTGCTGGCATCAGCGAATTCTTGCTCCTGCAGCTTCACGTAGGCAGTCATGTCGTTGCGGGCGTAGTCGTGCGCCAGGTTGAACATGCCGTGCCACCAATATTTTTAAACGCTCTGCGCGCAGTTGTTTTTATCGAATGGAAAGTTGGTTTTACCAAAAAAATCTATAGCAGAATAGGTGGTGCTTAGGTGGCTCGCCAATGGTAAGTGCAACAAATCATTTCCGAGTTGGTGTGAGTATTAATTGGCTATTTCTGCGTGTCTGGAGAGTGGGTGTGCTTGTTTGAATTTTCCAATGGTGATAACCCTTGGCGTAACTTAGTGCGGGGCTGAGGTGCTGGTTTGCCTGTTGGGGTTGACCTGTCCTGTTGGGTAGTGTTGGTATTGCATTCGATGGTTTTTTTATTGGAGGGCAACAAGAAATATTTGGTGTGATTTATTGTAGGAAATTTCTTTTTTCTTTGCTAGTTAAGCATGTGTACATGTTTATGGGGGATGCTATGTCCGAACAAAGAAACCTATTCATCAATACCACCCGTACCATCGAGTTAGGCAGTGCGTCCTGGCAGCTCGCTCAGGAGTCAGGCCTGACAGATCGCAGCGTTGTCCATTACCCATCCAGCCGGCTGCGCGATCAGAATGGACATGTCTTCATGAACATGTGCTCCTGCTCCTATTTGGGGCTTGAGATCGACGAGCGCCTGGTACAGCGAGCAGCTCGCTATGTCTTGGACTGCGGCACCGTCAACCTGCCGACCTCGCGCATCCGTATCCGCCTGCGCGAGCTCGATGAGCTGGAGGATGCGCTGTCGTCGCACTTCGACTGTCAGGCGTTTACCGCAACTTCCTGTAGCGCCGGGATTGTAGCTTCATTGCCATTACTCGCTGCTGGCATATTTACCAATGGCGTACGGCCTTATCTTATTTTTGACAAGCACGCACACTTCGCACTGAATCAGGTCAAGGCCATTTGCGGTGATGAAACCCAGGTCACTACGTGCGCTCATAATGATGTGCAATTGATTGAAGATGCGTGCAAGCGCCACCGGCAGGTGGCTTATGTTGCCGATGGGGCTTATAGCATGGGTGGCAGTGCGCCCATCGAACAGTTGCTCATCCTGCAGGAAAAGTACGGGTTGTTTCTTTACTTCGATGATTCCCATTCATTGAGTGCCTATGGAAAAAAAGGCGAGGGCGTTGTTCGTATGCTAATGCCCGAGCTGAACAGCAGGACTATTCTGGTTTACTCGTTGGCCAAGGCATTTGCTGCCAATGGCGGTGCTATATTCATGTCCAGGCAAGCATCGTATCTAAAGGAGTTCCGTCGATTTGGCGGACCGATGTCCTATTCACAATATCTCAATCCAGCAGCGATCGGCGCAGCTATGGCATCGTTGGAGATCCATCGTAGCGCCGAACTGGCCACCCTGCAGCGCAGGCTGGCCGATAATATCGCCCTGTTCGACCAGCTGGTGCCAACCGAGCATACCGGCACGCCATCGCCCATTCGTATTGTGCCCATGGCAAGCCCTCATATGGCAGTTAAGGTGTCCGAGGCGGTGTTTCAGCAAGGCTACTATACCTCGGCGGTGTTCTTCCCGATCGTCGCTAGGAATAAATCCGGCCTACGGGTCATGCTGCGAGCAGACATGGCCGAGAAAGATGTCCGCAGTTTTTGTTCGATCATCGCGCAGCAGATTCAGCAGTGCGACGGGGAGCTGGCATGCCAGGCGGAGGTGCGCCCATGATCTCTTTCGCACCCCGAAGCCTACTCTACTGTTCGGCCCTTTACCCAGAGCAATACTGCAAGAGCAAACTCAGCGACGTCATGGTCCTGGACTTGGAAGATGGAGTCCCCATCGAGCAGAAGGCCGAAGCACGGCAGAACATTGAGCGATTCTTTGCCGAGCAGCCATTGGCCGGCATGGCGGTGCGCATCAATCCCCTGCGCAGCAACGAAGGGCTAGAGGACCTGCTGTTGCTCTCGCGGTTGGTGCTGCGGCCGGATATCGTGGTTATGACCATGCTTGAGTGTGCAGACGAGATCGATGTCGTTCGCGCCAACTTGGCCCGCGGGGGAGTTCTGTCGCCCTTGGTGTTCGTCACAGTGGAAACTCCTTCATGCCTGTATGACATCCATGCGGTGGCGCATCGTGCTGATGGGTTGATCTTCGGCTCCGCGGATTACGCGGCCAGCCTGGGTGTGGACATCGGTGGTTGGCAGAACATGCTGCATGCCCGGTCGAGCATTGTCGCGGCGGCGGCGGCAACAGGAATCGCGGCATTCGACACTGCCTACTTCCATCTGGACGATGAGCCCGGCCTGTTGCGTGAAAGCCTGGCTGCCCGAGACTTGGGTTTCTGCGGCAAGACGGCGATCCATCCACGTCAGGTGGCAGTTATCAACCAGGCCTTCACGCCTTCGTCCGAGGAACTCAAAAAAGCCTGCGCGATTGTCGAGGCTTCCCGCAGTAGTGGCGAAAAGATTACCCGATTGAATGCTCTGATGATTGGGCCACCGTTCGTCAAACAAGCCATGAAGGTCATGCAACGTGCCCAGGAACTGGGGCTCTGAGGGGGTTGGCAATGGAACCGATGATCACCGGTTATCAGCGTATTGCAGCAAACCGCTATCGGGAAGCCCCAGGTTTGTTCTACGAGGCCTTCGTTATTGGCGACCTGTTCGAGCACCGCCCGGGACGGACCGTCAGCCAGCTGGACAACTTGTGGCAGTCTCTGATCAACATGAACAACCACCCCGCCCATGTAGATGCACACTATGCACAACGGACAGAGTTCGGGCGTCTGCTAGTCAACAGCTCTGTAACCTTTGCCATCGTCAGTGGGATGACTGTCACTACCTTGAGTGCGCGTGCGATAGCCAACCTGGGTTGGGACGAAATTCGCCTGCCGAATCCGGTATTTGCCGGCGACACCCTCTATGCCGAGAGCGAAGTACTGGCAAAGCGACTTTCGGTCTCGCGGCCTGGGCAGGGGATCGTCACCGTGCGGGTGACCGGCTGCAACCAAGATGGCTTGCCAGTCATCACCTACAAGCGATCCTTCCTGGTTCCTTGCGAAGTAAATTCGCAGGGCTACCCGATTGGTTGAAGTCATGACGGACGAGGATTCGAATGTGCTTCTACTCAACGCGCAGGATATTCATGACTGCACTGACATCACAGGGCTTCTGGATGTGTTGGCGAGAGGTTACCGCGCCAGCGCTCGCACACCGGACAAGGTGCCGGCGCGGCATGTCATCGAGCATCCCGCGCATCAGGCGTTTTCCTTGTTCATGCCTGCCGTCCTTCCTGAGAGCCAGATAATGGGCATCAAGGTGTCGTCTTTCTTCCCGGGCAATTCCCGTCGAGGGCTACCGGCGATCAATGGTGCGGTATTGTTACTCGAGCCCGATACCGGGCGCCTGCAGGCCATGCTAGATGGCTCCGCGCTGACTGCATTACGCACGGCCGCCATGAGTGCGCTGGTCACCGACCGGCTCTGCCCACTTGCTCAACCGACGCTGGCGGTGCTCGGGGCAGGAGTTCAGGCGAGGGCTCACATACGGGCCATAGCCGCGATCCGAACATTGCGTTGGGTCAGGGTGGTGGCAAGAGACATGGATCGCTGTCGCGCCTTTGCCCTCACCATGAGCGAGCAGATCGGCGTGCCGGTTGAGGCTGTCAAGTCAGTCGCGCAGGCACTGGTTGATGCGGACATCGTCTGCACCACCACTTCTCACGATACGTCATCCCCGCTGGTCATGGCTCATCAACTCAAGCCCGGCGTACACATCAATGCTATTGGGGGTAGCACGGTGCATGCCTGTGAAGTCGATCCCGGGCTGCTTGGCCAGGCGCTTATTCACGTCGACGACCCCCAGGCAGCGATGCGGGAGTCGGGGGAAATCAGCCAGGCCCTAGCGCGTTCGCTAATCACCCCCACGCAGGTTATGGGGCTAGAGGCCTTACTGCAGGAGCCTGCGCTCTCGTGGGTCGCGGCAACCAGCTACTTCCGGTGCGTAGGCCATGCCAGTCAGGACATGCTTGTTGCCAGGCATCTATACGCCGCTGCCCTGGAGCGGCAGTTGGGGAAGCGCTGCGACTACCTCACCAGCTCGAGGAAGAACCTCACCCAGGTGCGCGGACAACATGCACCTAATGGAGAAGGATAAGCACGTGAATATTCTGATGATCGATTCGCCACAGGTGAACTATGTCGAGCACGGCGAGTTCGATGGCCTGCGCGATGACGGCTGCAAGATTAAGGTGACCAGAACTCCGACCCCCGCTCAGCTGTCCTGGGCCGATGGTATCGTTGCATTCCATTCCGTGAAGATCGACAACGCACTGCTGGCCCAGACGTCGCGCTGTCGTGCACTAGTGAAGGCAACCACGGGTGTGGATGATGTCGACATGGTCGCGCTGCGTGGCAAGGGTATCCGCTTTGCCAACATCGGCCATGTGGGTGTGGAGGAGGTGGCAGAGCATAGCTTGGCGCTCGTGCTACTCGCTCAGCGTAGGCTACTTGACTACTTCCGACACACGCGCCGTGGCGGTTGGTGCTGGCGTGAGCACGGAGCCCAGGTGCCGAGTGGGCCGCCCAAGCCATGCCATGAAACGGTGCTCGGCCTGTTGGGTTACGGCGCCATTGGCCAAGCCGTGGCCCGGCGCGCTGCTGTGTTCGGTTACCAGGTGAAATTCCACGACTCGGCGTTAACGTACTGTCCGAATGGGTTCGCACAGGCTTGTTCGTTCGAAGCCTTATTGGCGCAGTCCGACATTGTGTCGATTCACTTGCCGCTATCGCTGGCGACCCACCACTTGCTCAATGAGCGCAGCCTGGCCAGGTTCAAGCCTGGTGCGGCATTGGTCAACACGTCCCGCGGTGGCCTGATCGACACCGACAGCCTGCTTCGGGCACTGGACAGTGGGCAACTGGGTCAAGCCCTACTCGATGTTGTCGAGCACGAGCCGGAGGTCCCGCCTGCACTGCGTGAGCATGCGCGTGTAGCGTTGACGCCCCATGCGGCGTTTTACAGTCATCGGTCATTGTCGACCCTGAAGGAACGGGCACTCCGAACCCTCCTGACGATGCTGGAGGGCGGTCCGTCAGTGACTGCCGGTAATGGGTGGTCTTATGATCAGGAGGGTGACGCGCATGTCTAAGCGGATTATCAAGCGCACTCTTGACGGGGGCGGGGAGCTACCAGACTGGTTCGATCTGGAGACCGCTCAAGACATACTGGTATACGGGCAACGGCTGGCCACCCGGCAACTGCTTATGAATACCCTGGGAAACATCGCGGTGCGCCGCCATTGCCCACACTGGCGGCGCGAGGTCGTTTACACCAAGCACATTGGTCTGTCGCTGGAGGAGTGTGGGCTGGAGCATATCGTGGTGCTCGACCTGCTTTCGGATGCGTTGATACACGGCACTACAAGGCCAAGCCAGGGGCATCGGATGCATCGAGAAATTCTCTGTTGTCGCCCGGACATCAATGCCACCGTGCACCTGCACCCCAATGAAGTGGTGGCGTTCTTCTCAGTGATGCGCTGGCGGACGATGAAGTATGTCTCCAATGATACGGCCCTGGTGTTGGGCAAGCCGCCGTGCATCCTGGATGAGGGGGTGAATATCGAGCTGAATATTCAGGCCATTGCTCAATATGCTTCCGAGACCAATTGCATCATCATGCCTGGCCATGGGATCACCACTCTAGGGCGTAACCTATCCGAGGCATTTCATCGTGCCCTGGCCTTCACAGCGGAGGTCGGGCGCCTAATTGTTAGCCAGCAGCTGTCTACCGCCAGTGGCTGTCCCGTAGTCTATGCAGACGAGGACGATGTGCGGGAGATGTACCGGCAGGGCGAGGAGGTTATTTATGGAGGGGCGAGCTTGTGAAACTGCATCCGCACACCCTGGCCGCAGGGCAATGGAAGGCGCCGGAGCGGGACTTTTCCTCGGTCTTGCTCGACCTGAACGAGAACCAGTTTCTCGAATCTTTCCTTAATAAATTTCTCGCCGACGCCTTGCACCCGAGAGACTTGTACACTTATCCCAACTATCGACAGTTGCTCGATGCGCTCAGCGACTACTGTCAGGTTCCTCGCCAGCATCTGCTGTTGACCAACGGTGCCGACCAGGCCATCGATCTGGTGGTGCGTCTGATCTTTGCGCCGGGCGCGCAGGTGGTCGTTCCCTCACCGGTATTCTCGTTCTACTACCAGATGCTGGACGTCAATGGGGTGAAGTCCGTCGTGGTGCCCTATGAGCGGCGCGGGCAGTCATTCCATCTGCCTTGTGATGCCGTGCTCGAAGCTTTGCCCGGCAGTGACGGGTTGATCCTGTGCAATCCGAACAATCCGTTAGGAGTACAAATCGAGCCTGATGATCTGCAGCGGCTAATAGCTCTCTGCGTAGAGCTGGACAAACCGGTGATCGTTGATGAGTGCTACTACGAGTATCTACGCCATTCCTGCCTAGAAGCCTTCAGTGGTCTTGAGCAACTGTTCGTTATCCGATCGTTTTCCAAGTATTTCGGCTTGGCCGGCTTGCGTCTCGGCTATGTGGTGGCCAGCACCCATGCAGTCAGGCAGTTGCTGAAGTTGCGAGGTCCCTGGGATATCAACCACGCCGCGGTCAAGGCGGCCCTGCATTGTCTGGCCAATCAGTCAGAGCTTGCAGCGGCGCATGGTCGTCAAGACCGGGTACGCGAGCGGCTCATTGAGTGTTGCCAGAGGCTGGGGATAGGTGTCATCAACACCTCTACCAATTTTCTACTGCTTGACGACACCCCCGAGCGGCGTTTGGCCAAAGCGTTTCATAGGGCGAGGATTCGATTCAGCGATTGTTCGGGATATCCCCATGCTGGTTCATCGCTCAACAATGTGCTGCGAGTGGCGATTCCAGGAAGCGACGACCTGCAGCCGTTTATCCAAGCATTGCACGAAGCATGAGTTCAGCCTCGGGGTAGGGACGCCCCGTATCCATAACCACCGGCGATTGCCAACTAGAAGCTGCAGGATGCAGGTATGTCTATACAACAACAATATTCTTTGATCAGGAAGCTCTATACTTCCCAGCCGCGAGAGATGTTGCTAGATCTAAGCATCCTACAAGGCATCGGTATTTCGAGCCAGCGGGCTGCCAGTTATGCCAGAAATGGCTGGCTACGTCGCATAGCTCGCGGCATTTATACCTTTCCAAATACTGAGCTGAGTCTTGTGGTGGGATGCTCCTATTTGGCAAGTCAGATTACCTGCCTGCATCTAGGAGGTTGCAGTGCACTTGGCGAAGTCCGCGAAGATGATGCCCCGCTGGTTTTGTGGGGGGATAACCGAGCCTCATTGCCTCGATGGTTTGTCGAGCATTATTCGGTGCGCTATGTGTCTGCACGATTGTTTGACTGGAATGATGAGCCGGCTCTGCATGCAGCTACCCTTGAGCGGCGGGGTGGGCTGCTCAGATCTGCCCCCGAGCGTGCGTTGCTGGAGATGCTCTACGAAGTCGGTAGCAGTCATGATGTGTTAAAGGCCAGGGAGTATTTCAATACCGTTGGTGACGTCTGTCCTTTGGCCAGTGGGCGACTGCTCCAGTGCTGCACCAGCGTGAAGGCTGTGCGTTTGTATCTGCGCCTGGTTCGTCAGGCGAAATTGCTGGATGTCGATGAGTTACTCGGAAGCTGGAGTGTTCGCGTCGGTAGTAAGCGTCGCTGGGTTTCACGGCTCAAGGATGGCACGACTCTGTGCCTCGGCCCTCATGGATAACGCCGAAAGCTACAGCCTTATACGAATGAGCCCGCTGATGCATAAGGTGGCATTGCTCAAGCTGCTATTTGTCTTGACCAACGGAGTAGGCTCGTTTGCGGCGTTGTTCATGCAACAGCACTTCGCGTTGGCGAATGCTGAGCTGGCAACCACCGTCGCGTTGATGATTGCCAGTCATCTGATGGGTAACTTACTTGGCGGGCAATTACCAGGTCGGGTAGGCAGTCGGCGTCTATTGCTGGCCTGTTCGACGGTGTCGCTACTGGCGCTGTTGGGCAGTTTGCTGCTCACATCACCCATCGCAATTGGGATGATTTTGTTGTTCATGTTCAGTGCCGGCGCTATTACGCCGTTGTTAAGTGTGATGACGGCTCAAGCTGCTCCACCGGATGATCAGGTGGGAGCCTTTGCCTATCTTCATCTGGCCAGTAATGCGGGTGGTGTTCTGTTGTTCGTCGCGGGTAGTGTTTTGCTTGGCTGGAAAAGTCAGTATTTATTGTGGTTCACCGCCACAACCTGCCTGGTTTGCATGGTGGCGAGTGCCATCGTGGCGCTGCCGAGTTCTGGGGATTCGCCCGATACCCGGTGCACGCAGCAGGGCGGGAGGCTTACGCCGATACCTGTCGTTGTGGTCCTTGCGGGCGTGATGTTTTTCGTATTGTCGTTGCTTGATGGTCAGCGCGAGTACCAGTTTCCTCTTTGGTTGGGAGTACTGGGTATTGGCGATGCAGCTCGTATGTTTGGGGTGGCCGGTATTGTCAATGGGTTACTGGTCATCGTTTTGACACGACCGCTGATTGCCTTGACTCGGCGTTGGTCGGCCACGGCCAACTTGGCGCTTGCGGCGATCTGCTATGGCATTGGCTTCGGCACCTATGCCTTGATCGATGCTTGGCCTGCAATACTACTGCTGGTGGTGATTTGGACCTTGGGTGAAATCATTGGCATTACCTACATGGCAGCCTTGATTGCCCAGCGTGCGCCGACGTCACGCCAAGGGATGCTGTTCTCATTGATACCTGTGCTTCAAGCTGCAGCGCGGGTGTTATGCGTGACTTTGGCTGTGCCGATGTTGGGAAGTCTTGGTTTCAGCTCTACTTGGGCCGTCTTTGGCTGCGTGGGAGTGATTTTCGGCATGACCTGCTTGCTGCTGACAAGAAGTAACTTGGGAGGAAGGGTGTGAACAAGGTAGTTGTTATTACGGGCGGCAATTCTGGCATTGGTGAGGCGTGTGCTTGGAAATTTGCCAGAGAACAATGCACGGTGATTGTATGTGGGCGTAACCATTCCAGAAACATGTGGGTGTGTGAATGCATTAATCGGGCCGGAGGGCGCGCATATCCATATTCAGTTGACTTGCGCAATTCCGCCGAACTGAGCGAGTTCTTCAGGCAACTGACCTTGGATCATTCGCCTGTTAGCTGTCTTGTCAACAGCATTGGTATTGATGGGCGCTCATTCACGATGACCGAGGATTATCCTGAGGAAGATTTCGAAGATGTTATGTCCACGAATGTGCGGGCACCATGGCAAAGTATGAAGGCGGTGTTGCCATCAATGCGCGAGGCGGGGGGTGGTACCATCGTCAATATTGCGTCACTCGCAGGGTTAAATGCCAGTGTGACAGGTGGTTCTGTATACACCGCCAGTAAGCACGCGCTGGTTGGCATGACCAGAGCGGTGGCCAAAGAATATGCCCCTTATGGCGTGCGAGCAAATGCCGTTTGTCCAGGCTTTGTGGCAACACCCTTGGCGGAGCATGTATTGGGGAGCAAGTTTGATGCGGTGTGTGCCGCGCAACCTATGGGGCGCGTTTGTGAAGCTAAAGAGGTTGCTGAACTTGTTTACTGGCTTAGCTCGGAAGCAGCTTCCTTTGTGACCGGTGTGGCGGTACCAATAGATGGTGGATTTCGGGCTTAGATTAACCCTTTGAGTCCTGAGGGGAAGGGTGACGCAAGATACTGTGTCATCAAGATATTTACGCATAAAAAAGCCCAGAGCTTTCGCAAGCCCCAGGCCTTTGCTCAACAGCAACCCACCATCAGTGGAACTGCTCTTCCTCAGTCGAACCGGTCAGCGCAGTTACCGACGAAGCCCCACCTTGAATCACGGTGGTCATGTCATCGAAGTAGCCAGTGCCCACTTCCTGCTGGTGCGCAACGAAGGTGTAGCCTTTGCTGGCATCAGCGAATTCCTGCTCCTGCAGCTTCACGTAGGCAGTCATGTCGTTGCGGGCGTAGTCGTGCGCCAGGTTGAACATGCCGTGCCACATGTTGTGAATGCCAGCCAGGGTGATGAACTGGTGCTTGTAGCCCATGGCCGACAGCTCGCGCTGGAACTTGGCGATGGTCGCGTCGTCCAGGTTTTTCTTCCAGTTGAAGGAAGGCGAGCAGTTGTACGACAGGATCTGGTCCGGGTATTCCTTCTTGATCGCTTCGGCGAAGCGGCGGGCTTCGTCCAGGTCCGGCTTGGCGGTTTCGCACCAGATCAGGTCGGCATACGGTGCGTAGGCCAGGCCGCGGGAGATTGCCTGGTCGAGGCCTGCACGCACTTTGTAGAAGCCTTCACGGGTGCGCTCGCCGATCACGAACGGTTGGTCGTACGGGTCGCAGTCGCTGGTCAGCAGGTCGGCGGCGTTGGCGTCGGTACGGGCCAGAATGATGGTCGGCACGCCCGAAACGTCAGCTGCCAGGCGCGCGGCAACCAGCTTCTGTACAGCTTCCTGGGTGGGTACCAGTACCTTGCCACCCATGTGGCCGCATTTTTTCACCGAGGCCAGCTGGTCTTCGAAGTGCACGCCGGCGGCACCCGCTTCGATCATGTTCTTCATCAGCTCGTAGGCGTTCAGTACGCCGCCGAAACCGGCTTCGGCGTCAGCTACGATTGGCGCGAAGTAGTCGATGTAGCCTTCGTCGCCCGGGTTCTTGCCGGCTTTCCACTGGATCTGGTCGGCGCGGCGGAACGAGTTGTTGATGCGCTTGACCACGGTCGGTACCGAGTCGACTGGATACAGCGACTGGTCGGGGTACATGGACTCGGCCGAGTTGTTGTCGGCGGCAACTTGCCAGCCGGACAGGTAGATAGCCTGGATGCCGGCTTTGACCTGTTGTACTGCCTGGCCGCCGGTCAGGGCGCCCATGCAGTTGACGAAATCTTTTTCTGGGCGGAAGGACGGGTGGGCACCCTGGGTGACCAGCTTCCACAGTTTTTCTGCGCCCTGACGGGCCAGGGTGTGCTCCGGCTGCAGGGAGCCACGCAGGCGAACGACATCAGCGGCGGTATAGGTACGGGTCACGCCTTTCCAGCGCGGGTTTTCGGCCCAGTCTTTCTCGAGGGCTGCAATTTGCTGTTCGCGTGTCAGTGCCATGGAAATAAACCTCGTCGCATCGATCTTGGGGTAATTGTGCTGATGCTCGGGTGCAGATCAGAGGCCTGGCGGCTGTCCTGTTCGGGGGCGTGCGGCGGCGAACGCGAAGGCTCGAAGGGGAAGGGGGTGCAGGCCAGGCGAAGGTGTGCGCTGCAGGTCGGCTCGTGGTTGCCTTGCTGCGGTGCTACGCGATTGCCAGAACTGCGGTGATGCGCTTCCGTCCCTCGGGACAACTTCTTCGTTGCAGTCGCAATCCCGTCGAACCGCCTTGTGGGCCGTATAGACACGAGGCGCCTCCAGGGGTGGGAGGAGCACGCCTCGAAGGCCCTTGCCAGGGCCCCTGATTAGCGGGAGCGAGGCCATCATGCCCTTGAGAAAAAGTACCTGTCAAATGTTTTGTAGTGACTTTTTTCACTTACTACATCTTTGGTCTAATACGACTCGGTAGTCAGTTTCTAGGCCATTGGTCGAGGCCTTGAATTGCCTGGGATCAGTCCAGAAGGTCGACTTTTACACGTAAAGTCATGTTTTCACCGCGCTGGGTACTGTAAGTGTGGCTTGACGCGCCACGATCGGACTGACTCTGCTGGTTGAACCCCGCCAAGGTGATCCATTCCCCTAGCTTGCCGGTGACTGTCGTGTCGGTGCTTTGAACTTTCACTACATCTACACGTTCCTGGCTGATGCGATCATTATTGGTGCTTATTTGTAGACGAACTGTTTCGCCGCTCAGGCTAGGGGTAACGTAGAACCCTTGGGTCACATTGCGGTATTCGGTGTTGCTTTGAATGCGCCCATAACCGTCGGTACTGGTGCTGGTGACCGGGATGCTTTGGCCAACCTGGATAAGCGCGGCCTGGCCTTCGCTGGCCTGAACCTGCTGCATGCCGCCTTCGCGGTTGCTGGTGCCGTAGCGGATGACGTGGGCGTTGCCGCGGGTGTCCTGGAAGTTGCTGTCGTTGTTGTCGACGCTGATCAGCAGGCGCTTGGGCGCGGTGTCCAACTGTTGCAGCAGGCTGCGCAGGTCGTCGATGCGCTCGGGGCTGGCATTGACGATCAGCTTGTTCTCGAAGGCGCTGACGGTGCCGTCCTTGCCGATGAACGATTGCGCAGCGGGCAGCAGTTCGGCGCTGCTGCGGTACTGCAAGGGGAGGACCTCGGTGGCGGCGTGAGCGCTGAGGGTGGCAGCCAGCAGCAAGGAAGTGAAAAGCGGGCGTAGCGGCATGTCCATGATCTCCGCAGTGGGTATTAACATGATGGCAAATTTGCCCAGGTTGTGCAGGTTACGCATCGAGGGGCGGCATCCTGCACTTTTGAGCGGTGGCCGCTGTAAGACAAATTCCGTAACATCGCGCCCCTCGATTGCCAGCCCGTCCGCCTGGACCGCCTCACAGGAACTTCATGAAACCCGTACGACTGCGCGCCGACCTGCTCGCCGGCCTGACCACTTCGTTCGCCCTGGTGCCCGAGTGCATCGCCTTCGCCCTGGTGGCGCACCTCACACCGCTGATGGGCCTGTATGGCGCTTTCATCATCTGTACCCTGACTGCACTGTTCGGCGGCCGTCCGGGCATGATTTCTGGTGCTGCCGGATCGATGGCGGTGGTGATCATCGCGTTGGTGGTGCAACACGGGGTGCAGTACTTGCTGGCCACGGTGCTGCTTGGCGGGGTGGTGATGATCTTGTTTGGCCTGCTGCGCCTGGGCAAGCTGGTGCGCCTCGTGCCTTACCCAGTGATGCTGGGCTTCGTCAACGGCCTGGCGATCGTCATCGCCCTGGCTCAGTTGGAGCACTTCAAGCAGGGCGGTCAGTGGCTCAGCGGTTCGCCGCTGTACCTGATGGTCGGCCTGGTGGCCCTGACCATGCTGGTGGTCTACATACTGCCCAGGCTTACCCGTGCCGTACCGCCCGCGCTGGTGGCCATCCTGGGGGTAGGCCTATTGGTGTACCTGCTGGGTTTGCCGACCCGCACCCTCGGCGACATGGCGCACATCGCCGGTGGCCTGCCGCAAGTGACGCTGCCAGATGTGCCATGGAACCTTGAAACGCTCAAGATCATCGCCCCCTACGCGGTGCTGATGGCCATGGTCGGCCTGCTGGAGACCCTGCTGACGCTCAACCTCACCGACGAAATCACCGAAAGCCGTGGCTTCCCAGACCGTGAGTGCGTGGCCCTGGGCGCCGCCAACATGGTTTCGGGCCTGTGCGGTGGCATGGGCGGCTGCGCGATGATCGGGCAGACGGTGATCAACCTCAGCTCCAATGGCCGCGGCCGGCTATCGGGCGTGGTTGCCGGGGTGATGATCCTGCTGTTCGTGTTGTTCTTGTCGCCGCTGATCGAGCGTATTCCGCTGGCTGCCCTGGTGGGGGTGATGTTCGTGGTTGCCCAGCAGACCTTCGCCTGGGCTTCGTTGCGCGTGTTGCACAAGGTGCCGGTGAACGATGTGCTGGCGATCATTGCGGTGACCATCGTCACGGTGTTCACCGACCTGGCCGTAGCGGTACTGTTTGGTATTGTCATCGCGGCGGTGAACTTTGCCTGGCAGCATGCGCGGGAGCTGTATGCCGACAGCCATGAGGAAGCGGGCGGCGGCAAGCGTTATCAGGTGCATGGCACGTTGTTCTTTGCCTCGGTCACGCCGTTCCTCAACCAGTTCGATGCAGCGGGCGACCCGGCCAAAGTTACCTTGGATTGCCAGCACCTGAGCTTTGTCGATTACTCGGCGATTGCGGCCCTCAAGACCTTGCGCGAGCGCTATGCGAAGGCTGGCAAGCAACTGCGGGTGGTGCATCTTTCTGAGCGCTGCAAGAAGCTGCTGAAGCGGGCCGGTGAGCTGCACTAAGGTTTCGCGACGCGATCCACTGTGGGAGCGGCGGTGCGGCGGTCCGACTTGCCCCGCGAACACCGGCGACGCCGGTGCCAGGCGCCTTTAAAGCCTGGGCCGGCCTCTTCGCGGGGCAAGCCCGCTCCCACAGGTCATGCAAATCACTCCCCGCGGTTCTTCTTCACGATCCCGTCAGCAATGCTGGCCGGTGCCTCGGCATAGCGGATGAACTCCATCGTGTAGCTGGCGCGGCCCTGGGTCATCGAGCGCATGGAGGTGGCATAGCCGAACATTTCGCCCAGCGGCACTTCGGCGCGTATCACCTTGCCGGCTGGCGTCTCGTCGCCATCCTGGATCATCCCGCGGCGCCGGCTCAGGTCGCCCATGATGTCGCCCTGGTATTCCTCGGGGGTCACCACCTCAACCTTCATCACCGGCTCTAGCAGCACTGCCCCGCCTTTTTGCGAGAGCTGCTTGGTGGCCATGGACGCGGCTATCTTGTAGGCCATTTCGTTGGAGTCGACGTCGTGGTAGGAGCCGTCGAACACCGCCGCCTTCAAGTTGATCAGTGGGTAGCCGGCGAGCACGCCATTCTTCATCTGTTCTTCGATACCTTTCTGGATGGCCGGGATGTACTCGCGGGGTACCACGCCACCGACGATTTCGTTGATGAACTCCAGGCCTTCCTTGCCTTCGTCGCCCGGGGCGAAGCGGATCCAGCAATGGCCGTATTGGCCGCGCCCGCCGGATTGGCGAACGAAGCGGCCTTCGATCTCGCAGGTGTTGCGGATCTTCTCGCGATAGGCCACCTGCGGCTTGCCGATATTGGCCTCGACGTTGAACTCGCGGCGCATGCGGTCGACGATGATGTCCAGGTGCAACTCGCCCATGCCGGAGATGATGGTCTGGCCGGTTTCCTCATCGGTGCGCACGCGGAACGACGGGTCTTCCTGGGCCAGCTTGCCCAGGGCTATGCCCATTTTTTCCTGGTCAGCCTTGGTCTTAGGCTCCACGGCCACGGAGATCACTGGGTCGGGGAAGTCCATGCGTTCGAGAATGATGGGGTTGTTGATGTCGCACAGGGTATCGCCCGTGGTCACGTCCTTCATGCCGATCAAGGCAGCAATATCGCCGGCGCACACGTCCTTGATTTCGGCGCGTTGGTTGGCGTGCATCTGCACCATGCGGCCGATGCGTTCTTTTTTGCCCTTGACCGAATTCAGCACCGCATGGCCGGAACTGAGCACGCCGGAATACACCCGGGCAAAGGTGAGGGTGCCGACGAAGGGGTCGGTGGCGATCTTGAAGGCCAGGGCCGAGAAGGGCTCTTTGTCGTCGGCGTGGCGCTCCAGGTGCTTTTCTTCGTCGTCGGGGTCGGTGCCTTTGATCGCCGGGATTTCGGAGGGGGCGGGCAGGTAGTCGATGACGGCATCGAGCATCAGCGGCACGCCCTTGTTCTTGAACGACGAGCCAAGGATGGTCGGCACGATTTCGTTGGCAATGGTGCGCTGGCGTATGGCGGCCTTGATCTCGTCGATGCTGAGCTCCTCGCCATCGAGAAACTTCATGGTCAGTTCATCGTTGGCCTCTGCCGCGGCTTCGATCATGTGCGCGCGCCATTCGTCGGCGAGCGCCTGGAGCTCGGTAGGGATCGCTTCTTCGCGGTAGGTGGTGCCGTTGTCGGCATCGTTCCAGTAGATGGCCTTCATCTTCACCAGGTCGATCTGGCCGATAAAATGCTCTTCGCTGCCGATGGCCAGCTGGATCGGCACCGGGTGATGCCCCAGACGCTTGTCGATCTGCTTGACCACGCGTAGGAAGTCGGCGCCCTGGCGGTCCATTTTGTTGATGTAGGCCAGGCGCGGCACGTGGTACTTGTTGGCCTGGCGCCACACGGTTTCCGATTGCGGTTCGACCCCGTCGGCGCCGCTGAACACCACCACCGCGCCGTCGAGCACACGCAGCGAGCGTTCTACCTCGATGGTGAAGTCGACGTGGCCAGGGGTATCGATGATGTTGAAGCGGTACTTGTCGGGGAACTGCTTGGTCGAGCCCTGCCAGAAGGCCGTGGTGGCTGCCGAGGTGATGGTGATGCCGCGCTCCTGTTCCTGGGCCATCCAGTCCATGGTCGCGGCGCCATCGTGCACCTCGCCCATCTTGTGATTGACCCCGGTGTAAAACAGGATGCGCTCGGTGGTGGTGGTCTTGCCGGCATCCACGTGGGCGACGATGCCGATATTGCGATACAGCTCGATGGGCGTTGTACGGGCCATGGCGGACTACCTGCGGATGGGCGGATTCTCCCACGTTAGCAGACCGGAAGAATCCTGCTTTACCGCCGGGCCGTCAGTCGGGCTGAGCCTGCAGCAGCCATTGGCCGTCCACTTCACGGGCCAGGCCGCTAGCAGGCAGCAGGGCCAGCAAGCGCTCGTGCAGGGCGCCGTCGGTGAAGGTCTTGAGCTTGGCCATGTCCAGCGCGCCGACCAGGTTGAGGTCTTCTTTGTGGTACGACAGCCAGGCTTTTTTCAGCACCAGCAGCACGTCGCTGCCAGCGGTGTTGGCGAAGCGGCGGTTGAGCGGGCGGCCTTCGAGGGTGAAGTTGTGCGCGTGGCTGTAGCTGCTCTGGTCGCCACCGTCACGGCAGCGATGGCACTGGCACGGGCCTTCGGCGAACGCGTTGCGCAGGTAAGTGTTGAAGTCCACGACGGGCTTGAGGGACAGGCGTTTGTCGACCTCGAACAGGTCGGCGATCAGGGGTTCTTCGGCGCTCACTCGGGATCCTCGTGTGGTGTGGCGTGCATCGGCGGGCACCCTAACAGATCGGGGCGGGGGAGGCCATTTTGATCTGTTGATGGCGGCCACCCAGGTGCCAGGCATGACGCTGTACCTGTGGGAGCGGGTTCACCCGCGAAGAGGCCAGTAGAGACAACAGACAAAGGCTGCCGTACTCTACGCGCCAAAACGCCTACACATCTAATTGAGGTAACCCCGCTTGAGCAGCAAGTTCCCGTACACCGCCACCGTGACCATCAGCGCTGAAGACCGCGGGGGCGACATCGAGGCCTCGGAAAACCCCAGTATGCGTGTGGGCCTTGAAGCGGTGACCGAAACCCTGAAGAAGGTGCATTTCGTCGGTACGCTCGCAGCTCCCGAAAAGCCGGCCACGCACATCTGCGTTACCCTGGAAAACGGCCTGACCTACTACGGCCCGATCGTCAACGGCCACGCCGAACTCGAAGGTGGCTGGATCGCTTTCGAGTCCGACATGCTCACCCCTGAAGAGCTGGGCCTGTAAGCCTTAGTTCAACTCTGCCAGGCACTGCTCGAGGATATCCAAGCCTTCTTCGAGCACCTCGGCTTCGATGGTCAGTGGTGCGAGCAGGCGGATGATATGCCGCGCCTTGCCGCTGGGCATCAGCAACAGGCCTTTGGCGCGCGCTGCTTCCATGACCTTGGCCAACTGGGCCGGTGCCGGGCTGCCATCGGCGTTGACGAATTCGATGCCGCGCATCGCGCCGACACCGGTCAGCCTCCCGATGAACGGGTGCTGGGCTTTCCAGCGCTCGACGCGGCTGACAATCGCCTGTTCCTGGCGTTCGCCCCAGGTGGCGACGTTCTCGTCGGTCATCTGCGCCAGGCTCGCCAGCGCCGCTGCGCAGGCAATCGGGTTGCCCGAATAGGTCCCGCCCAGGCCACCCTTGGGCAGCGATGCCATCAATTCTTTACGGCCCACGACCGCACCCAGTGGCATGCCGCCCGCGATGCTTTTAGCCAGCAGCAGCAGGTCGGGCTCGATGCCCAGGCGCGGGAAGGCAAAGCGCTGGCCGGTACGGCCAAAGCCCGACTGGATCTCGTCGATGATGATCAAAATGCCGTGCTTGTCGCAGAAGCGGCGCAGTGCCTGGGCGAATGCTGGGTCGAGGGCGAGGAAGCCGCCTTCACCCTGGACCGGTTCGAGGATGAAAGCCGCCACGTCTTCAACCGCCAGCTCGACGCTGAACAGCCGGTCCATGGCCTTGAGTGCCTGTTCGCAGGTGACGCCGGTGTCGGCACTGGGGTAGGGCAGGTGGTAGACCGGGCCTGGCAGATCGCCGACGCGTTGCTTGTACGGGGCGACCTTGCCATTGAGGTTCAGGGTTGCCAGGGTGCGGCCATGGAAGCCACCGTCGAAAGCAATCATCGCGCGCTTGCCGGTGGCGCCGCGGGCCACTTTCAGGGCATTTTCCGCCGCTTCCGCGCCACTGTTGGTGAGCATGCCGGCCAGCGGGTAGCTGACCGGGACAAACTCGCTGAGGCGCTCCATCAGCGCAAGGTACGGGCCGTGGGGGGCTGCGTTGAAGGCATAGTGGGTGAGGCGGGTGGCCTGGGCCTGGATCGCTTCGACCACGGCTGGGTTGCAATGGCCCAGGTTGAGTACGCCGATACCGCCGACGAAGTCGATATAACGTTTGCCGCCGGTGTCCCAGACTTCCGCATTCTTGCCGTGGGAAAGTGTAATTGGGTGAACGATGGCAATGGACTGGCTGATACTTTCCTGATTCATGGTGCACGCGGACCTTGTTCGAGTTTCCCACTATCGAAGCGTGCGGGGGCTGTATTGCGCAAACGAATTATTTGATTGCGATCATTCCTTGGATTCGTGATCTTGTAAGATTTTGTGTTACCTGCACTGGCCTCAATCCCCTTCAGCCACCCGCTCGCGAATCCACTGCACGAAGGCCCTGACCTTCGGCACCTCCGCCGCATGCTCGGCATGGGCGATGAAGTGCCTGCCATTGCTCGGCACCGGGTGGTCCCAGGCCACCACCAGCTTGCCTTCGTTCAACTCCTCAGCCACCAGGTACCGCGGAATCAGGGCAATGCCACAGCCGGCGATTGCAGCCCGGATGCACAGGTAGAACGTGTCGAAGCGCGGCCCGTGGTAGCTGTTCTGGCTGTGCAACCCCAGCCCCAAAAACCATTCATGCCAGGCCTCCGGGCGCGATACACACTGCAGCAGGCGGTGCTCGGTCAGCGCCTCGGCGCTGGTGAAACGGTGGTTGGCGAGCAGCTCTGGGGCGCACACCGGCACCACTTCTTCGCTGAACAGCTCGATACACGTCGCCCCAGGCCAGGTGCCTTGGCCGAAGAAGAAGGCGATGTCGGCCTTGGACTGCACCAGGTCGAAGGGTTCCAGCTCGTTACGGATATCCAGGTGGATACGCGGATAGCGATCACCAAACCCCTTTAGCCTGGGCACCAGCCAGCGCGCGCCAAAGGTCGGCTGGGTGGCGATGCGCAGCACTTCGGTCTCATCGCCATAGCTGAGGATGTAGCGGCTGGAGATGTCGATCTGAGTGAGGATCTTGTTCACCTCGGTCAGGTACAGCGCACCGGCCGGGGTCAGGTGCAGGCGCCGGCGAATGCGCTGGAACAGCGAGTGCGACAGCATGTCCTCCAGTTGCGCGACCTGTTTGCTGACCGCGCTCTGGGTCAGGTGCAGCTCTTGCGCCGCGCGGGTGAAGCTCAGGTGGCGGGCAGCCGCTTCGAAGCACTGGAGGGCGGTGGTCGAGGGCATCAGGCGTTTGGACATGACAGGCGCGTACCGAGCAAAAAAGGAAGAAGTTCATTCCGTATTGGAATCATGTGCTTCGAAAAGGTCGTTTGTTGACCCAGGCCTATAGATTAATACTGACCTGGATCAACGATTACAACCGGTCGTGCGAAGAGGAGGGAAGTAGCCACCGCCGGCATCTACAAAACAACAAAAAACGCACACCAGAAATTAATAAGAATTCTGCTCCATTTTTTAGCCGTCCCACGACGGCGACCCATTCGAGGGTTCTCCATGGCTTCGCTAGAAAACAAGAAACAGCGGTCCTTGCAGCACGGCCTGACGTCCCGTCAGGTTTCCATGATCTCCATCGCCGGCATCATCGGCGCCGGCCTGTTCATCGGCTCCTCCAACGCCATTGCCACCGCCGGCCCGGCCATCCTCATCTCCTACGCCATGACCGGCCTGCTGGTGCTGCTGGTGATGCGTATGCTGGGCGAAATGGCCATCGCCAACCCCAACAGCGGCTCGTTCTCCACTTACGCCTCCGAGGCCATCGGCCCTTGGGCAGGCTTCACCATCGGTTGGTTGTACTGGTGGTTCTGGGTGCTGATCATCCCGGTCGAGGCGATTGCTGGCGCAGACATCCTGCATGCCTACTTCCCCGGCGTGCCATCGTGGTTGTTCGCCTTCCTGATCATGGTCGTGCTGTCGGGTACCAACCTGATCAGTGTGAAGAACTTCGGTGCCTTCGAGTACTGGTTCGCGCTGGTCAAGGTGGTTGCCATCGTTGCCTTCATCATCGTCTGCAGCCTGGCCGTGTTCGGCTTCTGGCCGTTGGCGGAGGTCTCGGGCGTGAGCCGGCTGTGGGACAATGGCGGCTTCATGCCCAATGGCTTTGGCACTGTGCTGGGTGGCGTGCTGATCACCATCTTCTCGTTCTTCGGCGCCGAGATCGTCACCATTGCCGCTGACGAAACAGCCAACCCGAAAGACAAGATCCGCCGTGCCACCAACCTGGTGGTGTACCGCATCGCGATCTTCTACCTGGCCTCGATCTTCCTGGTGGTGTCGCTGGTGGCCTGGAACGACCCGGCCCTGAAAGCCGTGGGCTCGTTCCAGCGGGTGCTGGAAGTGCTTAACGTGCCGGGCGCCAAGCTGCTGGTCGACCTGGTGGTGCTGGTGGCGGTCACCAGCTGCATGAACTCCGGCCTGTACACGGCCTCGCGGATGCTCTACTCCCTGGGTGCCCGTGGCCAGGCGCTGAGCATGACCAAGCGCATTTCGGGTGCTGGCGTGCCAACGGTAGCGGTCATCTTCTCGACCCTGGCAGGCTTTGCCGGTTGCTTCGTCAACTATGTGTTCCCCGGCAAGGTGTTCGGTTTCCTGCTGTCCACCACCGGCGCCATTGCCTTGCTGGTGTACCTGGTGATCGCCGTGTCTCAGCTGCGCATGCGAGCCCGTGCAGACCGTGAGGGCACGCCACTAGAGCTGAAGATGTGGCTGTTCCCTTATCTGACCTGGCTGGTGATCGGCACCATCGTCATGGTCCTGGGCTACATGCTGTTCAGCGATGCCTACCGCTACGAGACGCTGATGACTGCCGGGGTGACGTTGTTCATCCTGCTGGTGTCGCTGACCCAGCGGCGCGGCAAGGTGGTCGCACAGACTGCTTGATCCAGAGGGGGCGCTTAGCGCCCCTTTCTCATTGGCGCTGGCTCAGCGCGGCGCTACCATCGACGCTTGCCTCACTTCCCATTCCAACAAGCACAGGAAGCGTATGAACGAGCACACCCTTTCCCTCCAGCAGTTGGCTGCACCGGAAGGCACCTGCTACGGCTGCGGCTGCTCCCACCCTAGCGGCCTGCACCTGCAAAGCCATTGGGACGCCGACGGCATCCACCTGCTGTGCCGCCACGCGCCGGACAGCACCTTCATCGGCTGGCCCGGCCTGGTTTATGGCGGCTTACTGGCCATGCTGGTCGATTGCCATTCCAACTGGACCGCCATGGCCTACCACTACCGCAACGAAGGCCGTGAACCGGGCAGCCTGCCACGTATCGACTGCGTCACGGGCACACTCAACCTCAGCTACCTGAAACCGACCCCCATGGGTGTCGAGTTGCTGCTCAAGGCACGCGTAGAAGGGGAAGTCGGGCGAAAGAGCCGGGTTATCTGCGAGGTTTGGGCAGACGATGTACTCACGGTGACGGCGGACTCGGTGTTCGTTCGGGTCGACACCGAAAAGCTCAAGCTCAAGGCCCACGGCCAGGCTTGAGCCGCCTGTGCCGATGAAGGGTCGGTGATGGTCAGCCACGCGGGATGTCACTAAAGTGACAGCTCCATTCCCCAGGCAAGGTTGACCATGACCGATCTGAGCGCATTCCCCATCACCCGCAAATGGCCCGCCCAGCACCCCGAGCGCTTGCAGCTGTATTCGTTGCCGACGCCGAATGGGGTCAAGGTGTCGATCATGCTCGAAGAGATCGGCCTGGCGTACGAGCCGCATAAGGTCAGCTTCGACAACGATGACCAGATGAGCCCGGAGTTCATCTCCCTCAGCGCCAACAACAAGATCCCCGCCATCCTCGACCCGAACGGCCCCGGTGGCCAGCCGCTTCCGTTGTTCGAGTCGGGCGCCATCCTGCAGTACCTCGCGGAAAAGAGCGGGCAGTTGCTCAGCCAGGACCCCGCCACCCGTTACCAGACCCTGCAGTGGTTGATGTTCCAGATGGGCGGCATCGGGCCGATGTTCGGCCAGGTCGGGTTCTTCCATTTCTTTGCGGGCAAGGAATACGAAGACAAACGCCCGCGGGATCGCTACGTCAACGAATCCAAGCGCTTGCTGGGTGTGCTGGACCGCCACCTACAAGGCCGCGAGTGGATGGTCGACGAATACAGCATCGCCGACATCGCCATATTCCCTTGGGTACGCAACCTTGTGGAGCGCTACAACGCCCGTGAGCTGGTCGGGTTCGATGCGTTCAAGGAAGTGCAGCGGGTGCTGGCGACGTTTTTGGAGCGGCCGGCGGTTCAGCGTGGCCTGAAAATCCCGGGATGATCGGGCATCCCTGAACCTGTGGGAGCGGGCTTGCCCGCGAATGCTGTGGTAGGCCCACCATCACATTCGTGGGCAAGCCCGCTTCCACAGGTTCTTTAGTGCAGCCTAGAAAATCTGGTTAAGAAGCCAGTACAGGCTACCTGCCAACAGCATTGCCGCGGGCAGGGTCAGCACCCAGGCCATCAGCAGGTTGATCAACGTACGCTGCTGAATCCCCGAGCCATTGGCGACCATGGTCCCAGCCACCCCCGAGCTCAGCACGTGGGTAGTCGAGACCGGCAGCCCGAACATGTCGGCCGCCCCGATGGTGCACATCGCAACCACCTCCGCCGATGCGCCTTGGGCATAGCTCAGGTGGGTCTTGCCGATCTTTTCGCCCACCGTCACCACAATGCGTCGCCAGCCGACCATGGTCCCAAGCCCTAGCGCGATGGCCACGGCCACCTTGACCCACAGGGGAATGTAGCGCGTGGCATCGTCCAGCTGTGTCTTGAACAGTTGCACATGGCTGCGGGTGTCGGCATCGAAGTTTGTCAGCTGGTGCTTGTCGAGCAAGCGGATGGCTTCGCTGGTCAGGTACATGTCATTGCGTACGTTGGCCATGGCTTCGGCCGGCACGCGCTTGAGCGAACCGTAACCCTTCACCTCTTCGCCGATCATGCCGGTGAGGGCGGCCAGGGCTGGTACCAGTTGCGGGTTGGGCTTGGGTTCGGCGATGAACGCGGTCAAGGTTTGGCGCGGGTCTGCGGGCGCCGCTTGCGGGTCATGGCGCACCAGGGCCTGGCGCGTCACTTCGGCCACGGCCGAAAACTGCAGGGCCTGCTCGCTGGGCATGGTCTTGTTCAGCGCATACGCCATCGGCAGCGTGCCGACCAGAATCAGCATGATCAGCCCCATGCCTTTTTGCCCATCGTTGGAGCCGTGGGCAAACGATACCCCGGTGCAGGTCAGGATCAGTACGCCACGGATCCACCACGGTGGCGGCGTCTGGCCTTCCGGCGCCTGGTACAGCTCTTTGCGCTTGACCAGCGCGCGCAGCGCCAGCAGCAACAGGGCCGCGCAGGCAAAACCGATCAACGGCGAGAACAGCAGGGCATACCCCACCTTGCTGGCTTGGGCCCAATCCACGCCGCTGGTGCCGTCGCGCCCATGCATCAGCGCATTGGCCACGCCTACGCCGATGATCGAGCCAATCAGCGTGTGCGAGGAGGACGCCGGCAAGCCCAGCCACCAGGTGCCCAGGTTCCAGATGATCGCGGCCAGCAGCAGGGCGAAGACCATGGCGAAACCGGCCGAAGAACCTACCTGCAAAATCAGCTCGACCGGCAACAAGGCAATGATGCCAAAGGCCACCGCGCCGCTGGAAAGCAGCACCCCCAGGAAGTTGCATAACCCCGACCAGACCACGGCGACCGGTGCCGGCAAAGAATGCGTATAGATAACCGTGGCGACGGCGTTGGCGGTGTCATGGAAGCCGTTGACGAACTCGAAGCCCAGGGCAATCAGCAGCGCCAGGCCCAACAATAGGAAGGGGGTAACGGTGGTGATCACCGTGCCGCTGGCGCTGACGTCCTGTTTCAGGCTCCAGGCGGTGTAGGCGATGCCTGCCAGTAGCAGGCCGAAGAACAAAACCAGGGTGGCACGCCCGGGCTTGTGGGACAGCTGCGGGCGGGAATCGCGTTGGGCCAGTGGCGGCTGGCTGGCCAGGGACGGGGTTGCCATGGGGGCTCCGGTTGGCGTCGGGCGAAGGTGCCGAAGGCTGTGAGCTTAGGAGCAATTCGTGACCGGTCCGTGACCTCGGTCAATGAATTCACTAGGCTCAAGACAGACGGTAAATGCGGGAGAAAGCCATGATCCGCTGCAAACGTGTCTACGAAGCAGCCGCCGACGAAGATGGCCAGCGCGTGCTGGTCGACCGCCTGTGGCCGCGCAACAAACGCAAGGAAGACTTGCAGGGCCAATGGTTGCGCGAGGTGGCACCTTCGGACGAATTGCGGACGGCGTTTCACCAGGGGGAGGTGGATTTTGCCGGTTTCACCCAGCGCTACCAGCAACAGCTGGCCGCCCATCCCGAGCACTGGTACCCACTGCTGGATCTGGCGGCCAAAGGGCCGCTGACCTTGCTGTATGCCGCCAAAAACACCGAGCACAACAATGCCCAAGTGCTCGCCGAGTGGCTGGAGGATGAGCTGGAACGCCGTGGCCCAGGCAGCTCGCCGGTGTGCTACGCCACCTGAGCAGTGCACAATGATGGCCATGAACCTCGTACCTGCCACCGACGCCCACCGCAGCTTTGCCCGCGACCTTACGCGCCGGGCCATGCTGCCGTACTACCGTGAGTTCGACCTGTTGTGGCTCGAAGATGCCTTCGATCAGGCCTGGGGCTGGCGTGAGCAATGGCTGGTGATGGAAGGCGACACGGTGCTGGGCTACTGCAGCCTCAGCCAAGACCGCCAGGCACTGTTCATTCGCGAGTTGCACCTGCTGCCCGAGCACCGCGGGCGCGGTATCGGCAGCCGGGTGCTGGAGTCGCTCGCCGGTTGGGCGCAGCAGCGGCGCCTGCCATTGCTGCGTTTGATGGTGTTCCGCAGCAACCCGGCCAGGCAGTTGTATCAGCGCAGGGGCTTTGTCGAAATGGGCGAGGATGAGTGCTTCGTGCGCATGCAGCGCGCAATCGACTGATAGCTCAGTGATGGCTTGTCGTGGCCGGTGACCATGGGCATAGTGGACCCAGGAATTTACAGCTGCTTACAGGAAGGTGAGCGGCGTTGGATGATGTCTAGGGACTAAGGAGATGCACCCTATGAATGGATTCGGTCCGCGACTGCGGGAAGAACGTGAGCGGTTGGGGATGACCCAGCGGGTGTTTGGTGACATTGGCGGAGTCGAGCCCAATGCCCAGGGTAAATACGAAAGTGGCGAACGCACGCCGCGTGCCGATTACCTGGCCGCAGTGGCCGCCCATGGCGTGGATGCCCTCTACGTGCTCAGCGGTGTGCGCACCCCCGCGCCGCTGGAAAACATGACCCAGGATGAGGCCGAATTGCTGGGGGCCTTTCGGCAATTGCCGCTCGCCGATCAAGCAGCGCTCTGGCACTTGCTGGGGCGTTTGTCAGGTGAGGTCAAAAGCCGCGAAACAGTGAGGCCTTTCACACTTGGCCGTCAGGCCTATCTGACAGAAGTTTTGCGTTAGGCCCGCCATGAAAAATTTTGTTAAGGTGGCGGGATCCAATCGCCCTGTAGACGAGGTGTGTGCTTGATTAGGGTCTTAGTGGTCGATGATCACGATCTGGTACGAACCGGTATTACACGCATGCTGGCCGACATCGACGGCTTGCAGGTGGTGGGTGAGGGGGATTCGGGGGAGGCGGCGCTGAAGCTGGCCCGGGAACTGAAGCCGGACGTCGTCCTGATGGACGTGAAAATGCCGGGCATCGGTGGCCTGGAGGCTACCCGTAAACTGTTGCGCAGCCACCCCGACATCAAGGTGGTCGCGGTCACCGTGTGCGAGGAAGACCCATTCCCCACGCGCCTGCTGCAAGCCGGCGCGGCCGGTTACCTGACCAAGGGTGCCGGGCTCGATGAAATGGTCCAGGCCATTCGCCTGGCCTTTGCCGGCCAGCGCTACATCAGCCCGCAAATCGCCCAGCAATTGGCGCTGAAGTCGTTCCAGCCGCAAGGCTCGCCGTTTGACGCCTTGTCCGAGCGGGAAATCCAGATCGCCTTGATGATCGTCGGCTGCCAGAAGGTGCAGATCATCTCGGACAAGTTGTGCCTCTCGCCCAAGACCGTCAATACTTACCGTTATCGGATCTTTGAAAAACTCTCGGTCACCAGCGACGTCGAACTGACCTTGCTGGCCGTTCGCCACGGTATGGTTGACGCAAGCCTGTAAACCTCATGCCCCAAGCTTTTGATGCCAGCGCGTTCCTGGCGACCTGCAGCGGTCGCCCGGGCGTTTACCGTATGTTCGACGCCGAGGCGCGGCTGCTCTACGTGGGCAAGGCCAAAAACCTCAAGAAGCGTCTGGCCAGCTATTTCCGTAAAACCGGCCTGGCGCCCAAGACCGCCGCGCTGGTGGGCCGTATCGCCCAGGTCGAGACCACCATCACCGCCAACGAGACTGAGGCGCTGCTGCTGGAGCAGAACCTGATCAAGGAATGGCGGCCGCCGTACAATATCCTGTTGCGCGACGACAAGTCGTACCCTTATGTCTTCCTGTCTGACGGCGACTTCCCGCGCCTGGGCATCCACCGCGGTGCAAAAAAAGCCAAGGGCCGTTACTTCGGCCCGTACCCCAGCGCCGGCGCCATTCGCGAAAGCCTTAGCCTGTTGCAAAAGGCCTTTTCGGTGCGCCAGTGCGAAGACAGCTACTACGCCAACCGCACCCGGCCGTGCCTGCAGTACCAGATCAAACGCTGCAAAGGGCCGTGTGTCGGCCTGGTGGATAAAGACGAGTACGCCGACGATATCCGCCATTCGGTGATGTTCCTCGAAGGCCGCAGCCAACAGTTGGGCAACGAGCTCAACGCCGAAATGGAGAAGGCCGCCATGGCCCTCAATTTCGAGAAGGCCGCCGAACTGCGCGACCAGATCGCCCTGTTGCGCCGCGTGCAGGACCAGCAGTACATCGAAGGCGGTACCGGCGACGTCGACGTCATCGCGGCCTTCGTCAACCCCGGTGGCGCCTGCGTGCACCTGATCAGCGTGCGTGGCGGGCGGGTGCTGGGCAGCAAAAACTTCTTCCCACAGGTGGGCATCGAGGAGGAGGTGGCTGAAGTCATGGCCGCGTTCCTGTCCCAGTACTACGTGGGCAACGCCGAGCGTGAGCTGCCAGGCGAGCTCATCGTCAACGTGGTGCACGAAGACTTCGAAGCCATCAGCGAAGCACTGCAGACCCTACGCGGCCGCGAGCTGACCATCACCCACCGGGTGCGTGGCACTCGGGCCCGCTGGCAGCAATTGGCCGTGACCAACGCCGAACAGGCCCTCAACGCCCGCCTGGCCAACCGCCAGCACATGGCCGCGCGCTTCGAGGCCCTGGCCCAGGTGCTGGGCCTGGACGAAGTGCCGCAGCGCCTGGAGTGCTACGACATCAGCCACTCCAGCGGCGAAGCCACCGTGGCCAGCTGCGTGGTGTTCGGCCCCGAAGGCCCGATCAAGTCCGACTACCGCCGCTTCAACATCGAAGGCGTCACCGCCGGTGACGACTACGCCGCCATGCACCAGGCCCTGACCCGCCGCTACGGGCGCATCAAGGACGGCGAGGGCAAGTTGCCCGACGTCTTGCTGGTGGACGGCGGCAAAGGCCAGTTGAACATGGCTCGCGACGTGATGCAGGAGCTGGCCTTCACCGACCTGACCCTGCTCGGCGTGGCCAAAGGCGTGACCCGCAAGGCCGGTTTCGAAACCCTGTACCTCAACGACGTGCACCACGAGTTCACCCTCAAGGGCGACTCACCGGCGCTGCACCTTATCCAGCAGATCCGCGACGAAGCCCACCGCTTCGCCATCACCGGCCACCGTGCCCGCCGCGGCAAGGCCCGTCGCGTGTCCAGCCTGGAAGACGTTGCCGGGGTCGGCCCCAAGCGCCGGCGCGACCTGCTGAAACACTTCGGCGGCCTGCAAGAGCTCAACCGCGCCAGTATCGATGAGATCGCCAAAGCCCCCGGCATCAGTAAAAAGCTTGCCGAGTCGATTTATGCCAGCCTGCATAGCGAGTAGAATGCCGGGCTCAACCCGCAGCCAGTCGTACCGATGAATATTCCAAACCTGCTCACCGTTCTACGCGTCCTGCTCATCCCGATCTTCATCCTGCTGTTCTATATGCCCTATCACTGGAGCTATATGGCCGCCAGCAGTGTGTTCGCCGTTGCCGCTGCCACCGACTGGCTGGACGGCTACCTGGCGCGTCGCCTGCAGCAGAGCACGCCGTTCGGTGCCTTCCTGGACCCAGTGGCAGACAAACTGATGGTCGCCGTGGCGCTGGTGCTGCTGGTGCAGGTACACGCCAACTTCTGGCTGACCTTGCCCGCAGCGGTGATCATCGGCCGTGAAATCGTCGTTTCGGCGCTGCGCGAGTGGATGGCCGAACTGGGGGCGAGGGCGCACGTGGCGGTGTCCAACCTCGGCAAGTGGAAGACCGCGGCACAGATGCTGGCGCTGGTCATTCTGCTGGGCAACCCACCTGCGGTGACGATGTGGGTGATTCTGGGTTACGGCCTGCTGCTGGTGGCGGCAGGGCTGACGCTGTGGTCGATGGCGCATTACCTGCTGGCCGCCTGGCCGCACTTGCGCGAAGGCTCGGAACAAAAATAAAACTTTTTTGAATCAAGGGGTTGACGCCGTTTTAGATATCGCTAGAATGGCACCCATCACGACGCGGGAATAGCTCAGTTGGTAGAGCACGACCTTGCCAAGGTCGGGGTCGCGAGTTCGAGTCTCGTTTCCCGCTCCAAATTCGATCCTCAGTGCGTCGCTGGGATCACAAAGAAGAGGCCTTAGGGCCTCTTTTTTTGTGCCTGGGATTTAGCGGTTACCTTTCTGGGGTGGCGTTTCAGTTTTGGAATCGATTTGTACGTCGCTACAATCACATTCGCCTAACATGCAGGAAGCTCATCATGGACATGATGGCGCTCCAACTGCTTCTTCTACCCTGGCTAAGCGTTGACACCTGGCACACTCGACATCCGAACGATGAAGAGCGCTTTTACCAGGCTCTGCACGTCGTCTTCAAAAAGCTTGGCTACTCAATCGCGTACGAGCAGTTCTACGATGCCATTCAAGCTGTCATCGTCGAGCGCACACCAGGTCATGAGCTGTTCAGGGTAAAAGAAATAGAGCGGTTTGCTCGACCTGCCGAAGTCATCGGCTCCTACCTCTTCCACGTGCGCAACTGCCAATAATGGAGTGATAGCGTGAGATTCGAACGTCATGCCGTGCTGAAGCGGCCTGCGCATTAAGCCTGTAAACAGTTCTGCCAGTTTCAACGACCTTCGCTCAGTGACTGTGCCGACCGACTGCTATGGGTCGATAGCCGCCGTTCGCGACTGACCGCTTTCGACCCAAAGGAGACGCTCGCCAACCACCGCTTCGGCTAAAAAAGCAGTTATCCATATTGCACAGTTTTGACGGCATCTCGCTGAATTTAAAAGCGCCAATTTGGTAGCGTTGAAAAATATAGGGCGGGGTTACCTACCGCCCTATAATTGATTAGCTCCTTACGAATGCGAGCAGATCGGCGTTAATCGTATCGGCATTGGTTGTAGGCATTCCGTGCGGGAAGCCCGGGTAGATTTTCAGCGTACTGTTTTGCAGAAGTTTGGCTGACAGAACACCGGCATTCTTATAAGGAACGATCTGGTCATCATCACCATGCATCACCAGGACAGGAATCTTGATGCTCTTCAAATCTTCGGTGAAGTCGGTCTGAGAAAACGCCACGATCCCGTCATAGTGTGCCTTTGCACAGCCCATCATGCCTTGTCGCCACCAGTTCCAGACGATGCCCTCGGACGGTTTTGAACCCGGGCGGTTATAGCCGTAAAAAGGCCCTGCTGGAACGTCGTGATAGAACTGTGCGCGATTCGCCTGTAGTTGTGCCTGCAAGTCGTCGAAAACTGATTTAGGCAGGCCGCCAGGATTGCTCGGGGTCTGAACCATCAGCGGCGGCACAGCGCTGATGATGGCTGCTTTCGACACGCGGTCTTCGCCGTGGCGTGCGATGTAATGGATGACTTCACCTCCGCCGGTGGAATGACCGACATGGACAGCGCCTTGCACGCCGAGATGATTAACCACTGCCGCGACGTCATCGGCATAGTGATCCATGTCGTGTCCATCCCAGACCTGGCTGGATCGCCCATGACCACGCCGGTCGTGTGCTACAACCCGGAAACCGTTAGCCAGGAAAAAGAGCATTTGCGCGTCCCAATCGTCCGCGCTAAGCGGCCATCCGTGGTGGAAAAAGACTACCTGGGCATCGCGTGGCCCCCAGTCTTTGTAAAATATTTCAACACCGTCTTGCGTAGTGACATACCCCATATTCGTATCTCCAGAATGAAGTGAGGGCCTATACCGAATCGCGTTCGGAGCAGGGCCTTGAATGAACAAAGTGCAGCCCATCCGATAGGCGGTTCAGAGGGCGCGATTGTGGATTGTTGCGCCTGCCCCATGACTTCCATAACGGCTGAGCAACACATTGCATTTGTGCTGCTTGGCCGCCCTATGACTTTAGGTTTAAAGTCAACTTCAAGGTCAATAGATTTTTCAGGGTGGGTTATGAGAATAGGCGAACTGTCGAAAATCAGCGGGTTGGCGCCGTCACGCATCCGGTTCTATGAGGCAAGCGGCCTGATCAGGTCCGTCGAACGCAAAGCAAATGGCTACAGGGACTATGCGCCTGATACCGAGTGGGTTCTGGAGATCATCACCGGAGCGCAGGCGGCTGGTTTTTCATTGGAAGAAATCCGGCAATTGATGCCGATGAATGCCAGCGGCTGGCAGCACGATGAGTTGCTCAGTGGGCTCAAGCAAAAGGTTGAGGAAATCGGTGTTCTACAGGAACGGCTAGCCCAGAACAAAGCGCAACTTCTGCTAGTCATCAAGGGCATCGAGGGTAAGCCCGAAGGCATGGCGTGTGCGGACAATGCGCAAATGCTGATAAATCGTTTGCGTGAAGAAGGGGGTGGCCAAGCTTCCGGCAAGCGTGCGGTAACGTCTTCCACGAGAAAAAACGCCCGCCAGGCTTCCCGCGCCTGACAGGCGTAACAGGTTTCAGCGCTCGCCAACCAGAGTGGCAAGCGGTTTAGGCGCGTAGAGCGCACTCTGGAACTCAGGCACGTATTCGTACTTCATCATTTTCCCGAGTTTCAGGGCACGGAGGTAATTCGACAGGCTGCCGTCACCCAGGGTAAGGGTGGCCGAATCCGCATCGCGGCTGGAGCCGTGGCTGAGCTGGCGGGAAACAGCGTACCCATAGGCCAGTCGGCCCTGATGATCGAGGTTGGTGAAGCTGCTGGTGACGATATCGACATCATGCGAGAGGCCATTGAGCTTCTTCGCTTTGAAGGACACATCGACCTTGCCGGTCTGGCTGTCGGTGATGTCATAGACTACCGATTGCTCACCTTCTTTGCGGTCAATCCCGGTCAGCCATTTCGGCAGGTTATAGCCGACGACACCACGAACCCGCGCAAGCTCTGTATTGACCGGCAGCTTGAGCACATAGCCCCAGAAATCGCCAGACATCGACTGGCCAATCAGCGTGAACGGCCCCAGATTCGATTTGCCGGGCTTGTTGGTGATAATCGACACGGCCACTTCGTTATAGGCGTCGTTATCGCAATGTTCATAGGTGTACGCGGTGAATGCGATCAAACCCCGGCCCGGCCAGACTTGTAAGGGTTGCACGGTGGCCATTACTTCCGGAGGCATCAGGGCCCGCAGTGCGTCCAGATCGGCTGTATAGACCGCCGTAACGCGACTGTTCTGGTAGTAAAAGTTCGGGGAGTATGACTCGAAGCCAATGTCGACCTTGTGCTTTTCCAGTCCTTTGAACCAGCTCAAATCAACATTCGGCAGTTCTGCTGCAATCACTGACAAGGGCGGGTTCGAGCGATAACGGTCGTACAGGCCGCCCTTGACGACCGGCACTGTGTGGCCTGCGATATCGATTGTGTTGGTTTCAGTCGGGCTGAGCATTTCAGGCGTCCCCGCCAACACATAGTTGGCAATTGAGCTGAACAGCAATCCTGTTAATACGGCGCTTGCGAGTTTCAATCGGTCTTTCTCCGGGAGGTGGGAACTACTTCAGGGTTCAGCGAGTTACGTTTTCGCCAGAGAGCACCGCCATCACGGCTTCAGCTACGGCTTTGGGCGATTGAGGGTTTTGGCCGGTGACAAGCCTTCCATCCGTGATGGCAAATGACGTGAATGGCAGCCAACCCTTGCGGTATCGCGCACCCTGGCTCACCAACTTATCCTCAAGGAAGAAGGGAACCTGGCTTTTCATGCCGGAGAACAGCTCTTCGCGATCAGAGAAACCGGTGATGTTCTTGCCCTTGATGATCAACTGGCCTTGTTCATCCTTCAGATCCAACAGACCCGCTACGCCATGGCAGACGGCCGAGACGATGCCACCTTGGTTGTAGATGGTTTCGGCGACACGCCGCAGGTCGGGATTATTGGGGAAGTCCCACATCACTCCATGGCCCCCGGTGAAGTAGATGACGCCGAACTGGGACGGATCGATATCGGCGATCGGCAGCGTGCTTTGCAGGCGAGCGCGAAAGGCCGGGGACTGCAAATGCTCACGGGCGGCCTTGTCCATGTACAGCCAACCTAGGCTGCGCTCGTCCAGTGGCACCGCTCCGCCTTTGGGGCTGGCAAAAACTGTGCTGTAGCCAGCCGCCTCCACTACATCGGTGAAATGCGTTAGCTCAGTCAGCCACAACCCCGTGGTATCGGTTCGCGATGGATACCTGGCGTGATTGGTCAGAATCACCAGAATTTGGCGATTCTTGGCAGTCATTGTGGAAGGGGCGGTGTCAGCATTTGCAAATGTCATGAAAGCGCTACCTATCAATACCAAAGCATAAGAAACAAAGGTCTTGAGCATCATCCGGGTTCCATCAATCAAGCAGGTCAGCGCATGCTCACCTTAAACCTAGCTTTAAGGTCAATCCCCACTACTGCAAATAATTTCCGCCGGTAGTTGCTCACTTCCGCTTGACCCTCAACCTGACTTTAACGCTAGCGTCTGACACTGATTGGGCAAGGCAATAACGTACGTTATCAATACCGTCAGGAGCCATGCATGGGTCAGCAAGACAACCTGGATACGCAGTTCAAATGGATGATCTATGGCGCCAATGGCTACACCGGCGAGTTGATCGCTCGTGATGCTGTAAAGCGTGGACTTAAACCTGTGCTGGCGGGACGCAACCGTGACAAGGTCGAAGCCCTGGGTCGGGAGCTGGGCGTTGAAACCCGAGTGTTCGGACTGGACGATGAAGTGCGGTTGCTGGCTCAGATCAAAGGCCATGGCTTGGTTCTGAATTGCGCAGGGCCGTTTTCAGCGACCGCCACCCCTATGATGGAAGCCTGCTTGCGCGCCAATGCGCACTACCTGGACATCACCGGCGAAATTGCCGTATTTGAGCACGCCCAGTCCTTGAATGAACGGGCGCGCGCGGCGGGTGTGGTCATTTGCCCCGGCGTCGGCTTTGATGTGGTGCCGACTGACTGTGTCGCCGCCGCATTGAAAAACGCACTGCCGGATGCAACGCATCTGGCGCTGGGGTTTGATTCGCGCTCGAGCTTTTCACCCGGTACTGCCAAAACTTCGATTGAAGGCATGGCGCAGGGCGGCAAGGTTCGTCGTGACGGCAAAATCGTCTCAGTACCGCTGGCGTATCGGGTACGGCGTATCGACTTTGGCGCCGGAGAGAAATTGGCCATGACCATTCCTTGGGGCGACGTTTCCACAGCTTGGTATACCACTGGTATTGCCAATATCGAAGTGTTTATTCCAGGCTCTGCGGGGATGATTCGCGGCGCCAGATTCGCCAATTTCATTCGTCCACTGTTGGGTTTGTCCTTCGTGCAGAGCCTGCTGAAGGCGCGCATCGGCAAGACAGTAGTCGGCCCGGATCAGGAAAAGCGTGCCGATCAAGGCACCTATGTATGGGGTGAGGCTAGAAACGCTCGCGGCGAATGCAAAGTCGCACGCGTGCACACCGCAAACGTCTACAGTCTGACGGTTGACGCAGCCTTGGCTGTGGTCGACTACCTGCTACAGATGCGCCCAGCTGGCGGCGCCTACACACCCGCTCGGTTGTTGGGCGCCCATATGGTGACGCGCTTGCCAGGGTCTGGCGCGTTGAACATCGACTGACCTTGAAAAAGGTATTGACCTTAAAGTTTACTTCAAGCTTAAGGTGGCCTCATCTCCAGTTGAGGACTGCTCGATGAATGTGTTCAACACCCTGATGCTTCCCAACGGTTCGACCATCAAGAACCGAATCGCCAAAGCCGCCATGGAAGAGAACATGGCGGATGCTGACCAGGCACCCTCCGAAGAACTCATGCGTCTCTATCAAGCATGGGCCGACGGTGGTGCAGGCCTGATTATTACCGGCAACGTGATGGTCGACGGCCGCGCCATGACCGGGCCGGGTGGCGTGGTGTTGCAGGACGATCAGCAACTGGACAAGTTCAAGCGCTGGGCGCGTATTGGGCGATCCAGCGGTGCGCAGTTCTGGTTGCAGATCAATCACCCAGGTCGGCAGATGCAGTCCAATCTTGGGCAAAAAACCTGGGCACCGTCAGCCGTGCCGCTGGAACTGGGTAAAATGTCCAAGCGTTTTGCCACGCCTCACGCGATGACCGCTGGCGTGATCAAAGAAGTCATTCAGCGCTTTGCGAACACCGCACGTCTGGGCGAACAAGCCGGATTCACCGGCGTGGAAATCCACGCTGCCCATGGCTATTTGTTGAGCCAGTTCCTTTCGCCGTTGACCAACCAAAGGACGGACGAGTGGGGTGGCTCTCTAGAAAACCGGGCACGCCTGTTGCTCGAAATCGTCAAGGCCGTCAGGGCTGTGGTTTCTGCGGATTTTGCAGTGGCGGTCAAACTCAACTCCGCCGATTTCCAGCGCGGAGGATTCACCGCCGATGACGCGAAAAAGGTAGTTGAGTTGCTCAACGACCTGGGCGTGGACATGGTGGAGTTGTCGGGAGGCAGCTACGAAGTACCCGCCATGCAGGGTGACGCGCGCGATGGTCGCACCCTCGCTCGCGAAGCTTATTTCCTTGAGTTCGCCCGTGATCTCCAAACCGTCGCCCAAATGCCGGTGATGGTCACCGGCGGTATACGTCGCCGCCCGGTGGCCGAAAGCGTCGTGCAGAGTGGTGTGGACATGGTGGGCATCGGAACGGCGTTAGCCATCGATCCGCACTTGCCTCGTGATTGGTTGCAGGGCAAAGAGAATGCCCCTCAATTGCCGCCGATCACCTGGAAAAACAAAGCCATCGCATCCTTGGCGAACATGGCAGTAGTGAAGTTTCAATTGCGCAAACTCAGCCGGGCTAAAAAGCCCGATCCGAGCGTTTCACCGTTGCGCGCGCTGATCCTGCAACAGCTCTTCATGGCCTTTCGCACTCGCCAGTACCGGAAATGGATTGAAACGTCTGCGCATTACAACGGCCTGGGAGACGCAAGATGACCGTCGCTGTAGAAGACTCCCCAGTTATCGACATCGCCAATACGCTCGATCAACAAAGAAGGGCATTTCTTAACGACAGGCCACCCAGCCTCAAACGACGCAGGGCCAACCTGATCAAATTGCGCGCGGTGGTGCTCGCTCACAGGCGTGAAGTAGAGGATGCGATCAGTACTGATTTCGGCAATCGCTCCAGGCATGAAACCGACATCATGGAACTGCTTGGCGTGGTTCAGTCCATTGACTACTTGTTACGACACCTGCGCCGTTTCATGAAGCCCGAACGTCGTCATGTCGCGGCGTTTCATCGCGCCGGCCGCGCCTATGTGGAGTACCAGCCTAAAGGTGTGATTGGAGTCATGGCGCCTTGGAACTACCCGTTCTCCCTAACCTTCATCCCATTGGCAACTGCGCTCGCGGCTGGCAACCGGGTGATGATCAAACCCTCCGAGCTTACGCCACGCACCAGCGAATTGATTCAGCGCATGCTGGCGAGCTGCTTTTCTGCCGATGAGGTAGCAGTGGTACCCGGCGGCCCTGAGACAGGCGCCTATTTCAGCAGCCTTCCGTTCGATCACCTGCTGTTCACCGGCAGCACTCAGGTAGGTCGAATGGTAATGCGCGCCGCCAGTGACAATCTGGTACCGCTGACCCTTGAACTGGGCGGCAAGAGCCCCGTGGTCTTGGCGCCAGGCCATACAGGGCGTAACGCATTGGAAAGCATCGTCTTCGGCAAATTATCCAATGCTGGTCAGACCTGCGTTGCACCGGACTACGCCCTGGTTCATGAAGACGACCTGGGCGAGTTCATCACCCAATACCGCGACGCTGTTGCCCGTACTTATCCGCAAGGCCCAGCCAGTCCCGATTACACCTCGATCATCAGCGACAGGCATTACATGCGGTTGCATACGCTCATCAAAGACGCGCGCGCAAAGGGAGCAGACGTGATCGAGGTAGGAGTGACCCCAGAGCGTGCGACAGAGCGACCGCGGACATTGGCTCCGGTGTTGATCGTGGGAGCCGAAGACGATGCATTGGTCATGCAGGAAGAAATCTTCGGCCCACTGCTACCGGTTCGCACCTACCGCTCTCTCGACGAAGTAATTGACTACATCAACGCCAGGCCGCGTCCACTAGCGCTTTACTATTTCGGCAATATGGATGCCGACAGCGAGGCTGTGCTCAAGCGCACCACATCCGGGAATGTCGGCATCAACAACACTTTGCTGCACGTTGCTGTGGATGATCTACCATTCGGCGGCGTAGGGCCGAGCGGTATGGGGGCCTACCACGGCATCGAGGGCTTTCGCTCCATGAGCCATGCCAAGGGAATATTCGTCCAAGGTCGCTGGAGCCTAACTAGCTTGCTCAGAGCACCTTTCGGCAAACTGGCTGAATTCGCCATAGCAATCACGCTTCGGGCGCGGCCATAACTCCGAGTCGAGCGATAGAGGAAGTACACCAGCGCCAAGCTGTTTCAGTCCGTTGGCAGACAAGCTCCGCGACGAGGCATCTGGGGCATCGTGGGCAACAACACGCCAGTGTGCTTCATTCGTGATCAGATAAAGCGCACTTTTGGCTGATTTTTGCCTGTCACGAAGGGCCGCTTCTGGCCGATTGCTGCCCTGCACGAAGGGCCGCTATGGGTCGATTGCGGTCAGTCGCGACGGTCTGCTTTCGACCCTTAGCTGCCATTGGCGAATAGCAGTACCGTAAGAGCACATTGGTGAAGGAACGGTTAGGACCAACTAAAGGGCGTAACACGGCATTGTGCTGATCACCGTTAGCGTGCTGGATATCCGAGCGCCTGGAGTCAGTTGGCGGCAGTGATATAGCAAAGAACGTGTTCGTGCGGGTGGACTGATCTTATCGGCTAGTATCGGCCCTTGCAGGTCTGGCTTGCCCGCCAAGCAGAAATTCCGCCGGCGGGCACGGACTTCGCTCGTGTTCGCTGCATGCCAGCGCCATCAAGGGGCGCGCAAGCTGCTTTCGTGAGCCGCTTAGCTGGCACTGGCTTGCCTCCGGTCAACGAATACCGAGCTTGCAACTGACAGAAGCCACGTTGAAACGTACCTCGTATTGCCGGTATGCGTCTGGCGCAATATGTCGGGGCCGTTGGCCACGGTCTACCGTTCGGTCATAGTCGAGCAGCACATTACACGTAACCCAGTCGTCAATTGGAATGCCGTTGCGCAGTTTCGCCTGTTCAACCGCATTCTCCATGACCACCGGAACTCGGAATGGCTGGGGAACCACGGCCACGTGCACCCCACCCCCATTTCCTGCAAACTTCAAAGTTATGGTGTAAGTACCATCGCGCTCAAGCTGGGTGCTCGTGGACGTACGCGTGGCAAACTGCTGCGTGGTCGCCAACTGCCCCAGGGTTTGTCCCTTTAGTTTCTCCCAGTATTCATTGTTCGGATTGTATGCGTCATAGGCAGGCGCCGCTCGGTCGTAGGGATGACCCGCCTGTTTTAGGGCCAGTTGACGTTGATAGTAACGATCCCGGCAGCCGACATTGTCAGACTCACTCAGCGGACGGCCAGATTTGGCGCTGTAAAGCAGCGCGGAGGCACAAGTGAAGTCATAGCGACCGTTGAAGTACAGGTAAACGCCACCCCCCCGCCGCGCTCTTTTTCGCTAACAGGTCCAGTTCGCCACCACTCGCAGTAGCAAAATTACCTGGGACCACAGCAGCGGGCATCAACGAGGCCAGCGAGTTGGCCGTGTCATCAGAGAAGCGAATCCTGGTTTTGCCATCCGGCATACGCTCGGTGGTCACGCAGCCAGTCATGGTCAATGCGGCCACGATTGGCAAAAGGGGTTTGAGCTTGATCATTCAGCGTCCTTACTTGAAAAACCGTCCACTGGCCATCGTAGGGTGCCAAGCGCGGTAGATTGCGTGAAAAACGGCCAGTCTTATAACAAGAATCGGGTGCATTACAAAGCACCTGGTGTTGGCTGCCCTGTGCCACTCACCATCCGACGCAATGGGTGGGGTAGCGACGGTCGCCATAAGTCAGCTTGCTCCGCCATCATCAATTCATCTTGGGCAACCACTGCTCTATGGCAGTCAATAGTGCGCCTGCATCTCAAATATGAATCACTTTTATTGGTGTTCGTGGGCTCGAAAGCTGGGAACAGAGATTTTCACATTCCGCGGGTTTCTCAAGTGGCGAGAGTCCACTATGGGTCGATAGCGGACTGTAAGAGGAAGGGTACTTGTGACGAATAATCGAAATCACATCCCAGTACTCAGCTTCCGATGGCTGTCGACTGCCTTAACCTCCGACTCAATCCAGGCGTCATACCAGTAACACGCTTGAACGCCCGACTGAACGCTGCTTGAGACGTATAGCCCAAACGCTGCGCGACCTCTTCAATTGGCACCCTTTCTAGCGTCAGCCACTGGCTGGCAAGCCGCATTCGCACTTCGGTGACGTAGCGCAGCGGGGTCATGCCAATCGTCAATTGAAAACGCTCGGCGAAGACCGAGCGGGACGTACTGCATTGCTCTGCCAATAGCTCGACGGTCCAGTCGCGGCCCGGTTGTTGGTGCAGCGCCAGGAGTGCACCTGCTAGCCGCGGATCGCGCAGGGCGGCAACCAGGCCGGATGCGTTGCCACAGGCGCACTCGACCCAACCTCGAACGACCATGGCGGCGACCACGTCGGCCAATCGCGCGAGGATGCCGGCGAAGCCGACGCGTGCGGCGCTGACCTCGCGCTCCATGGTGTTGAGAATAGGCACCAGCCCAGGGTAACGCTGGCCGCCGGTATCAATCAGCATCAAGCCCGGCATCAGCTTGCCTAGGCCATGGAGGCTGGCGAATTCGAACTCCATGCACCCACTGAACAAAATCGTGGTTGGCAAGGGGCCAGCATCGGTTCTGGTGTCTACCGCGCTGACGGCGTCGCCGAGAGGCTCGCCGTCCAGAAGGTCAATTCTCTGCACGGGCACGTGCGTATGTGAGAGCAATTGATGGGCAGCGCCGTGGGAGATGAAGACGGCGTTACCGGCGGACAGCGCATAGGTTGTCCCGTCTTCCAAGCGCAGCACCGCGTCGCCGACAGCCAGGAAGTGGAACCAAGCATGCCCGGGTTTAGCAGCGAAGCCCAAGCCGAAGGTCGGGCCCGCTTGGATACGCCGGTAGTCGACACCGCGCAGGCGCATGCCCCGCAACAGCTCGTTTATGAGATCGGAAGAGAGGGCAAATTGGTCTGTCGGCATTATTCAGGTGTTTTGATCAATAAACTGATTTTTTTGATCATAGATCATCCTGACTCTCGCGCCTACACTACGGGTCGCAATTGAATATTGGGAGATCCATGCAATGACTGACCTTGTGTGCAATGCCGTACCCGACAGCCGCCCGGGCGCCGGGGCGGATGCAGAACCTGCAACCCCCGCGTGGATGGCTGTATTCTCGTTGGCCATGGGCGTGTTTGGCTTGCTGACCGCTGAGTACCTTCCGGCCAGCCTGTTGACGCCGATGGCGACCGAGTTGGGGGTATCCGAAGCGCTGGCTGGCCAAGCGGTAACGGTGACAGCCGTGGTGGCGCTTTTCGCCGGCCTATTGGTACCTGGCCTGACTCGCAGCATTGATCGTCGCTGGGTGTTGCTGGGTTTTTCTACGTTGATGATCGCTTCCAATTTGTTGGTTGCCGTTTCCTCTAGTTTCGCGGTGCTTTTGTTGATGCGTATCTTGTTAGGTATCGCGCTTGGCGGGTTTTGGAGCATGGCGGCGGCGGTGGCGATGCGGTTGGTGCCGGAGGCTTTGTTGCCGCGAGCGCTCTCGATCATTTTCAGTGGCATCGCCATAGGAACGGTGGTTGCGGTTCCGCTGGGTAGTTATCTGGGCGGGCTATATGGCTGGCGCAGTGCGTTCTTCGCTGCAGCGACGGTGGGGGGGGTGACCCTGGCTTTCCAGTCACTCACGCTGCCGAGCCTTGCGCCGCGTCAGCCGGCACGCCTGCGCACGATACTTGAAGTGTTGCAGCGCCCAGGGATTGCTATGGGCATGTTCGGTTGTGTGCTGGTGCACAGCTCCCACTTCGCGATGTTCACGTACGTTCGGCCATTTCTCGAAGGTACGACTGGCATTGGCCCGCAGGGGCTGTCGCTGATGTTGCTGGGTTTTGGAGTGGCGAACTTTGTCGGCACATTGGTGGCCGGGTGGATGCTTACTCGTCACCCATTGGCCACCCTGGTGTTGATGCCCGCGCTGGTGGGCGTTGCTGCGCTGGCGCTGGTCCTGTTGCCGGCGTCGGTGCCAGGGCAGGCCGTACTGCTGGCGATCTGGGGCTTGGCCTTTGGGGGTGTGCCGGTGGCGTGGTCGAACTGGGTCGCCAGTGCGGTCCCTGACCAGGCGGAAAGCGCCGGGGGCATGGTGGTAGCGTCTGTACAGTCGGCCATCGCCACAGGCGCAGCCGCTGGTGGGGCAATGCTCAGCCTCGGAGGCACCGCAGGTGTATTCGTGGCGGCGGCCGTGCTGATGCTGCTGGCCGCGTTGCTGATTGCACTGCGTGTGCGAGTTCCTTCGGTAGATGGTGCTGTGCTGAAACGCTCGGCACTCCACTAATGATTTAGCTCTCCAAGCGGCGCTGATCCGCTTAATCAGGAACTGTTATGCGACCGCTTTGAGTCGCAATCAGATACTCGGAGACCTTACGGCGCTTTAATTAACGCTACAGAAAGCGCACCCGTCGGTTTGCTGCTCCGAGTCAGTGACCCTTCTGGAAAGGCTCACTGCGGTTATTCTTAGACCATGATATGCAGCGCGTTATCAGCCCGAAGAGCTGCGTCAAGTCTGACTCTCAGCTTTTGTCTGACGACGAGTCCCTCTTCTGTTAAGTCTGATAACTGCGGGGTATGGTCGCCTTTCAAATGCCTGAAAAGCTCATGTTAGATGGGTTCTGGCGATTTAGAGCTCTTAGCATTTAATTGGCATGGTAAAAATTCCTACAACTCTATCAGAAGTTTCTCTGCTTGATTCGGCTTGTGCATCTTGGAGGTGTCGCTATTATCAGGAGTGTCGCAATAACGCGACATTTATACGGAGATTCAAAAAATGAAAACTATCAAAATGGAATCTGTAAAACTTGCCAACATGGCTCACCTGGTCAAGAAGGCTCAGTAAGCCTTAGCCGATAAACGCTAAAGCGCAGTGCCGGCCTGCGCTCTAGCTAAAGGAGTGTATATGATCAGTCAAGATTGCTTTTTCATTGTGGTAGATGACTTTCTGGTTTGTTGGGACTTCAAGCGGCATAAGCAGTATCAGCTATCAGTTGAGCACGCAAAACGCTTAGTAAATCTAATTTATAAGAATGACGGTGAAGGAGCAGTCGGTACTATTGATGACGACTTTAAATGTTGTAAGGTATTGGCAGAGTCTGAGGGTGATGGCAGTGTTTGGAGTTGGGATGTTCTCTCTAGGATTTTTCATGTTGGTACTAAGAATGTCATCTTGGAAAACCAACCTACTAACGAGCACGAATGGGCGGCTCAATACCTTGAGCACTGCAATAGTGTTTTGGATAAATCATTGCCTGCTGAGGTGGGGCAGGCAATCATGGGAGGTATCTCACTGCCAAGTTCGAGCTGTGCGAATGAATTAGATTATGTTTTAAGGCGGAGGGCAACTGCTAGGGATTTTCATGCATCACCGATTTCTCTGGTGGATTTGAGCGAACTTCTGCACCTTACTTTAGGTTTTGATGATCATCGTGTGCTTTCTAAAGGGGAAGGAGGGGTTGAGAACTATTCTAGGCGTCGGAGTAGCCCATCAGTGGGTGGCCTAAATGCTACAGAAGGCTATGTATACGTGAATAACGTTACAGGGCTTGCGCCTGGTGTTTACTACTACGATCCTCATCGGCACCACTTACATTGGCGGAGCGAGTTAGAGTTGCTAGGTGACTTGCTCGGTGGGCAACATTTTTCAAATGATATACCTGTGGGGCTTTTTTTAACTTCCCGATTCGACAAGTTGTGGTGGAAATATGAACATTCGCGTGCCTACCGAGTAGCCTTAATAGAGATCGGGCATGTGTCACAGACTTTCCAACTGGCGGCGACTGCTCGCGGAATGAATACTTGGCTAACCGGTGCACTAAATGAATGCCGTATTGAGCCACTCCTGAGGCTTGAAAATCCTAATGAGCAGGTGCTGTTTTTTGTAGGCTGTGGCTATAGCAATGGCTCGGCTACGCCTAGCTGCTTAAAGTCTTTAATAGATTAAGCGCGGTTGAGGTGCGTCATGAAAAATAGACCTAATCGTAGTAGCGCTGTTTTTCGAAACTGGCACTTATCCAGTTCTGTACGCTCGCGCCCATATGCCTATGGCTTTTCATCAGCTGATTTTTCCCAAGCTGAACCTGAACTATGGTTTCCTGTTGTGCTTAGCCCGGCCCTGTCTCATGAGTCGGCAGAGAGCCTGTCAAAGCCAGAGCTGTTGAGAGCGCATCTCTACCATTTAGTATATTTTATGGATTACACAACGGCGCTCGAAATGACTCATGTTAATCAAGCCATAAACTGTATGGTGAGTGGTGATTTAGAAAGATATTTTGATGAGGGTGAGCGCCGTACTGCTTTGAAGCTCTATGCGGATGAGGGATACCATGCGCTGTTCTCAAGGGAGATCGCAGACCAGGTGGCAAGCCACTTTGGTTTGTTGCGAATGAAATCTGCCAGACTAGAAAGATTAGATCAGGTAGTGAGGGAGAGCCCGTTAGAGTTCAGGTGTTTAACCAGATTTTGTATCGCATTCGTGTCTGAAACTTTGATAACTCATGAGTTATATAAGCTGTCTCGTGAGTCTCTTGTTACGCCTGTCGCGCATATGCTTAGTGATCACCTGCACGATGAAGGGCGTCATGCGATATTTTTTTCCGATTGTTTTGCTCGTTTGTGGTCGCAAATTGCTATACGTGAAAAAGACTATATAGTGCAAGTGATAATTCAGGTGCTGGCTGTATTCGGTCGGCCCGATATAATATTTCTGCACTTGGTTTTTAAAAGTCGGCCTGATATTGGAGTGAAAGTTGCTGATGGCCTAGAGGCTAATTGGGTAAAGCGAATGCCCGAGATTTCTGAAATGACGCTTCGAGCAATTCAGGCTACGGATTTACTAGATGATGAGATCTATTTTTCGAAATTCAACGCTGCGGGATTGGTTTTTTGAAGCGGGCTATGGGCTCGGCCAATAATTTTTTTCACTTGATTTTATTGGTTATGTTGTGTCTCTTAGGCGTGTTTCCGTTGGATGTGATCCTTCCATCATTTCCCGCGCTAGCGGATGAGTATCGCGTCGAACCGAAGTATATAGCTTATTCCGTGAGTTTTTTCGCCTTTGGTGTTGCTTTGTCGCAGCTGGTGATAGGCCCATTGTCGGATGTGATGGGGCGTAAAAATTTGTTGCTAGCTGGCCTGGGGATATCCATTCTGGGAGCGGTCGGCTGTATTTTTTCTACAACTTATGAGACATTCATAACGTTCCGCCTAGTACAGGCTGTTGGTTGTGGTAGTTTCGTTTTAGGTCAGGCCCTGGTGCAGGATCTATATGTGGGTAAACGGCGCAACGCCATGCGTATTCTCTTGACGAGCGCAAGTGGGCTGTTTATCTCGTTATCACCAATTGCAGGGGCCTTTATCCAACAGTCTTTTGGTTGGGAAGGTGGTTTTACAGTGTTCGTAGTTATTGCGGTTATTGTTTCATTTCTGTCATGGGTGCTGTTGAACGACACATCAATACTCTGTAGGCGTGCGCTATGCTTACGCATCTTTATTATAATGTTGAGTGACTCGAAATATCTTGCGAATTCAATGCTTTCAGGTCTTGCATTTTCCTGTCACTTTTCCTTTATTGTGATCGCGCCTTTGTTACTAATGGACCTAGTCGGTCTGACGTCTTATCAGTTTTCGATTGTATTTATCGCTTATGGGCTGGCGTACGTAGCCGGAGGAGCAGGTGCGGCTTTCTTGAATAGACGTGTCAGCCCGCAAGCTCAAATCAGAATGGGGTTCATGCTTATCGGCGCTGCGGGAATCATGATTTTGTTTTGGGAGAGAGTGGCAGGGTTAACGGTAGCGGGAATTATGTTGCCGATGATCATATGCACTACCGGGACAATTTTGGTGCGCCCGGCTGCCACTACTCAAGCCTTGGCTCGTTACCCTGAGCAGGCAGGTGCAGCCGCATCACTGAATATGACATTGCTATTCGCAAGTGGCGGCTTTGCTGGCAGTCTCGTTGCATCTGGCCAGAGTGCGCTTCCGATAAGCTTGGGGCTGTTGTTCTTGGCCTGCACAGTAAGCGCATGGCTACTGCTTTTATGCATTAAGGGCGATGAGGTTCAGCGTTGTTAATCGGTTGATTAAGCCCAAAAGCCAAACAGCACCAACGCCGCAACACCCAGCCCAACCGCAATCGAACACCCACCCAACGACAGTGCCGCCCGGCCTTGCCGGTACCAACCGTCATGGCCCAGCTGCCGTGCTGGGGCCAGCAGGCTGCGCCAGCGCATCTCTGTATCGTGAAACGCCTGCAAGTTAGCCTGGTCCGCATCCAGCCAACGGCGAAAGTCGATTCGCTCGCAGGCCGTCACCTGGGGGCTCTGCAACCGCACATACCATTGCCCGGCAACACTCGCCAACACATCGCAGCGGGAACGGCCTGCTTGCAGTGCCTGGTCCATATGCCGCTCGATGCTCGCCAAGGGCAAATCGAGCCGGGCAGCAATGCTGGCAAAGTCCAGTTGGTCGAGGCGGTTGAGCAGGAACACTTGCTGGACACGGCGAGGCAGCCGCTTCAAGGCGTGCAACAGCTCATTGTCGGCATCGTGCTCTGTAGTAGGGGATTCGTGCTCAAGGGGCAGCAGCAGACGGGTCATGGACAGCTCCTTGCTCAAAGGGGAGGGATGGGGGCATCTTCCTTGATGCGTAATCAGCGTAGTAGAAACGAGATTGATTCTCAAGTGCTGATTCCGCAAAGTTTTGTAATGAGCGTTCACGGTCTGACACACTTTTGCTATCATGCCGGCCATTCACGATCTTCATTAGCCTGAAGAGCCAAAAAAAAGACCCGGCAAAAAGCCGGGTCAAAAACCGTGATTAGCCTGATGAGGAGATAATCTGAGAGCGACCTAAGCTCCAGGTTATCCAGCAGATCTCGCGATCAGCTGAGTGCAATAATAATCGTTATCATTTGCCAGTCAAATGATATTTCGCTAATTCGGTAAAAAAGTTTTACCGATGCGCTTCCTTGTCCCGGCAATCGGGGCCATTGCCGTTACACGGCCATCACGTCTCTCCCTTCCTTTTTACCTACAGACCCGTCTGCACGGTGCGTTTGTGCTCCAGCAGTGCGCGTGCCATGTCCATCATGTGCATCAAGGCGAAGGTCAGCTCGCGCTGCGTACCGTGCTGGTGCACGGCGGTTTCTTGTGCGGTGGCGGCGGCGCAGCGGAGCAGGGCGATGGCGTGCTCCTGGGCTTGGTCACCGGTTACGCCTTCGTGCAGCGTCCAGATTTTGTTCTCGATGGTGGGGCGTGGTGGGTTGGGGTTGAGGTAGTAGTCGAGGGCGCGGCGGGCCGCTTCGCTGTCGAGATCTGTTTCTTCGTTTTTCGGTGGTTTCATCCTGATACCTGCAAATGCCAATAGGGAAAAGGTTCAGGTCGATACTAATACCTTAAGTATTTTCATGCTTTCTGATAAATAATACAGGATGTTTATTGAGCGCTTGAAGGCAGTCCGTATCGTGCCAGCGATGAATATGGATAAATGGATTGCCCTCGTCCGTGACCGGATGGAGGAGCTTGGGCTCACCCAAGAGCAGCTAGCCGAACGCGTTGGCGTGTCTCAAGGCAGCGTGGGGCATTGGGTGAACAAACGGCGCCAGCCGAAGATCGAGTCGATGAACCGCACGTTCGTCGAGATTGGCATGCCCCACTACAACGTCAGCTTGCAACTGCGCATTGTGGGCCAGGTAGGCGAGGACCGCGGCAGCTATGACATGGATGACACCGACGATGACCTGGACCTCATGCAATACATCGTGTGCTTCCGCTACCCGGTGCTGGGCTGGGATGAGCTAGAGGGGGCAGAGGCGAGCGTATTCGAGCAGACGGACTACCTGGCCAAGGGCAAGGCGTTCTGGCTGACCGTTGAGAATGAAGCGATGAGCGCCGCCAGTGGCCGCAGTGTGCCGCAGGGGATGCGGATGCTGGTGGACCCTGGGGTGGAGGTTGAGCCGGGGCGTTTGGTTATCGCTCGGCAGCCGGGCAAACCGGCGATTTTCCGTGAGCTCGCTGAGGAAGGTGGGCAGCGGTATCTGAAGGCCTTGAACAGCAATTACCCAACGCTGTTGTGCGAAGACGGCTGTGAGTTTTTGGGGGTGGTCGTGCGGGTGCACGGCAGCTTCTAGCGTACTTGGGCTGCTTTGCAGCCCTTTCCGAACGGCCCGGCGCCCTGGCAAGGCCGCTATTGGATGTACGGCTGGGTTGTCGGGGCGCCTGTGAGATCGAGCGCCGCCCGCGCGGCGCTTCGCAGCACAAGGCTGCTCCTACAGGTGTTTCGGGCCAATTATTCCTGTGGCAAGGGCGCGCGGCCCCTTGGTTTACTCCACCAGTTCGACCAGCACGGTCCCTTCGCTGACCATATCCCCTTCCTGGCAGAACAGCGCCTTCACCGTGCCGGCATGCGGCGCACGAATGCTGTGCTCCATCTTCATGGCCTCCAGCACCACCAGCGCTGTGCCGGCTTCTACCACCTGGCCTGGCTCGACCAATACCCGCACGATGCTGCCGTTCATGGGTGCGCCCAGGCCGCCTTGGTGGCTGTGGCTGGCCTCGGCTTCGGCGATGGGGTCGAAGGCTTCGATGGCATGCATTTCACCGTCCCAGCGCAGGTACAACGTGCCTCCGCGGCGTATCGCCAGGTGCTGGCGGCGCACGCCCGCCTGGTCGTGCACCAGTTGCTCGCCGTTAAGTTGCCAGGTGGATGCCGCGCTACGTTCCAGTGCCACCGCCTGGTCTTGCCCGGCGCTGGTCAGGTGCAGGCTGCTGCGCGCGGGCAAGCCCAGGCGCAGGCCATTGCGTTCAGCCCACGGCGAGCGGTTGTCGTCGTCCCGTTGCTGGCCGGCCTGGCCTTGCAGCCAGGCTTCTGCGGCAGCTTCCCAGAAGGGCGCTGGCAGCGCTTGGGGGGCGGGCAGCAGAACGTCCTGGTGACGTGGGATAAACCCGGTGTCGAGCTCGGCGTCGGCAAACGCTGGGTGCGCGAGGATGCGCCGCAGGAAGGCGATGTTGGTCTTCAGCCCGCCGATGGCAAACTCATCGAGCATCGCCAGCAGGCGCAGGCGTGCCTGCTCGCGGTCTTCACCCCAGGCAATCAGCTTGCCCAGCATCGGGTCGTAGAACGGCGACACCACGTCCCCCTCGCTGACCCCGCTGTCGACCCGGCGCCCTTCGCCCGGCGCCGACTCGCGGTACAACGTCAGCGTGCCAGTGGCCGGCAGAAACTCGTTGGCTGGGTCCTCGGCATACAGGCGCACCTCGATGGCGTGGCCAATCAGCGGTACTTGGTCCTGCGTGATCGGCAACGCCTCGCCACAGGCCACGCGGATCTGCCAGGCCACCAGGTCGAGGCCGGTGATGGCTTCGGTGACCGGGTGCTCGACCTGCAGGCGGGTGTTCATCTCCATGAAGAAGAACTCGCCACGGGCATCGAGCAGGAATTCCACCGTGCCCGCACCCACATAGCCGATGGCCTGGGCGGCGCGCACTGCGGCCTCGCCCATGGCCCGGCGCAGCTCGGGCGACAGGCCGGGTGCGGGGGCTTCTTCAACCACCTTCTGGTGGCGGCGCTGGATCGAGCAGTCACGTTCGTTGAGGTACAGGCAGTTGCCGTGCTGGTCGGCGAACACCTGGATTTCTACGTGGCGAGGCTTGAGTACGTACTTTTCAACCAGCATGCGGGCATCGCCGAACGACGATTGCGCCTCGCGCTGCGCCGAGGCCAGGGCGTCGGCCAGTTGGCTTTCGTCCTCGACCACTTTCATGCCCTTGCCACCGCCACCGGCGCTGGCCTTCAGCAGTACCGGGTAGCCGATGCGTTCGGCGGCGGCGCGGAAGGTTTCCAAATCTTGAGCTTCGCCATGGTAGCCCGGTACCAAGGGCACGCCGGCGGCTTCCATCAGTGCTTTGGCCGCTGACTTGCTGCCCATCGCGTCGATGGCGCTGGCCGGTGGGCCGAGGAAGATCAGCCCGGCGTGTTCGATGGCGCGGGCAAAGCCTGCGTTTTCTGAAAGAAAGCCATAGCCTGGGTGGATGGCCTGGGCGCCGCTGGCTTTGGCGGCGGCCAGCAGTTTGTCGACCTGCAGGTAGCTTTCGGCGGCCTTGGTGCCGCCGAGGTCGACGCGGATATCGGCTTCGCGGCTGTGCCGGGCGTCACGGTCGGTGGCGCTGTGCACGGCGACGGTGGTCAGGCCCATGGCCTTGGCGGTGCGCATCACCCGGCAGGCAATCTCACCGCGGTTGGCAACCAGCAGGGTGGTCAACGGGGTGCGGCTCATGGGCGCGGCTCCTTGTTGTCGTCGGTTTGCCAGGCAGGGCGGCGCTTTTCGAGGAAGGCGCGCAGGCCCTCCTGGCCTTCGGCGCTGACGCGGATGCGGGCGATGGTGTTTTCGCAGTAGCGGCGCAGGGCAGGGCTGAGCTCGCCGTCGTCGACCTCGCGCAGCAGGTCTTTGCTGGCGCGCAGGGCTTGCGGGCTGTTGAGCAGCAGGTTGGTGACCCAGGCCTCGACGTGGGCATCCAGCTCGTGGGCGGGGTACACCTCGGCCAGCAGGCCCAGTTCACGGGCCCGCACGCCGCTGAAGCGCTCGGCGGTGAGGGCGTAGCGGCGGGTGGCGCGTTCGCCGATGGCCTTGACCACGAATGGGCTGATCACGGCCGGGGCCAGGCCGATGCGCACTTCCGACAGGCACAGTTGGGCGTCTTCGGCGCCGATGGCCATGTCGCAGCAACTGATCAGGCCCAGGGCGCCGCCAAAGGCCGCGCCTTGCACCACGGCCAGGGTCGGCGCCTTGAGCCGGTGCAGGGCGTACATCAGCTCGCCGAGCTCGTGGGCGTCATCGAGGTTGGTGTTGAAGTCCAATTGCGCAGACTGCTGCATCCAGGCCAGGTCGGCGCCGGCGCTGAAGTGCCGGCCACGGCCACGCAGCAGCAGAAAACGCAGGCTGCTGTCTTCGGCGATCTGGCCGAGGGCGACGATCAGTTCGCGGATCATCTGTGCGTTGAAGGCGTTGTTCTTGTCTTCGCGGCTGAGCCACAGGGTGGCGAAGCCGCGAGGGTCCTTGACCACTTCTAGGGTGCTGAAATCGCTCATGGGTCACATCCGGAAAATGCCGAATCGGCTCTGTTCGATCGGGGCGTTCAGCGCGGCAGACAACGCCAGGCCGAGCACGTCGCGGGTTTGCGCCGGGTCGATAACGCCGTCGTCCCAAAGCCGGGCGCTGGAGTAGTAGGGGTGGCCCTGGTGTTCGTACTGATCGAGGATCGGCTGCTTGAGCTTGGCTTCGTCTTCGGCGCTGAACGGCTGGCCGCTGCGCTCGCTTTGTTCGCGCTTGACCTGGGCCAGCACGCCAGCGGCTTGTTCGGCACCCATCACGCCGATGCGTGCGTTGGGCCACATCCACAGGAAGCGGGGGTCGTAAGCGCGGCCGCACATGCCATAGTTGCCGGCACCGAAGCTGCCACCGATGATCACGGTGAACTTCGGCACCTGGGCACAGGCCACTGCAGTCACCAGTTTGGCGCCGTGCTTGGCGATGCCGCCTTCTTCGTACTTTTTGCCGACCATGAAGCCGGTGATGTTCTGCAGGAACAGCAGCGGGATGCCGCGCTGGCAGGCCAGTTCGATGAAGTGCGCGCCTTTTTGCGCGGCTTCGGCAAACAGAATGCCGTTGTTGGCCAGGATCGCGATCGGGTAGCCGTGCAGGTGGGCGAAGCCGCACACCAAGGTGGTGCCGAACAGTGCCTTGAACTCGTCGAACACCGAGCCATCGACCAGGCGGGCGATGACCTCGCGCACATCGAACGGTTGCTTGGCGTCGGCCGGCACCACGCCGTACAGCTCATCGGCAGCGTACAGCGGGGCGATGGGCGCCTGGCACTGCAGTTTGCCCAGCTTGTGCCAGTTGAGGTTGGCCACGCTGCGCCGGGCCAGGGCCAGGGCGTGTTCGTCATTGTCGGCGTAGTGGTCGGCCACGCCGCTGATGCGGCAGTGCACGTCGGCGCCGCCGAGGTCTTCGGCACTCACCACTTCACCGGTCGCAGCCTTCACCAGCGGCGGGCCAGCCAGGAAGATGGTGGCCTGCTGGCGCACCATGATTGCTTCGTCGGCCATGGCGGGCACATAGGCGCCACCGGCGGTGCACGAGCCCATGACCACGGCGAGCTGCGGGATGCCCAGCGCGCTCATGTTGGCCTGGTTGAAGAAAATGCGCCCGAAGTGCTCGCGGTCGGGGAACACTTCGTCCTGGCGGGGCAGGTTGGCGCCGCCGGAGTCCACCAGGTAGATGCACGGCAGGCGGTTCTGCAAGGCGATGGTCTGCGCGCGCAGGTGCTTTTTGACGGTCAGCGGGTAGTACGAGCCGCCTTTGACCGTGGCGTCGTTGGCCACGATCATGCATTCCACACCTTCTACCCGGCCAATGCCAGCAATCACGCCGGCGGCCGGTACGTCTTCGCCATACACCTCGTGGGCCGCCAGCTGGCCGATTTCGAGGAAGGGGGAGCCTGCGTCCAGCAGGCGGTCGATGCGTTCACGTGGCAGCAGTTTGCCGCGTGAGGTGTGCCGATCCTGGGCCTTGGGGCCGCCGCCCTGCGCAATGTGCGCGAGCAGGCCACGCAGGGCCTGGACCTGTTCGAGCATGGCCGCGCTGTTGCCGGCGAATTCCGCCGAACGCGGGTTGATCTGGGTATGCAAGGTAGCCATGTGCGCCCGTCCCTTGTGCTCAGCGGGTTTCGTTGAACAATTCGCGGCCGATCAACATCCGGCGGATTTCGCTGGTGCCAGCGCCGATTTCGTACAGTTTGGCGTCGCGCAGCAAGCGGCCCGCCGGGAACTCGTTGATGTAGCCGTTGCCGCCCAGAATCTGGATCGCTTCCAGGGCCATTTGCGTGGCGCGTTCGGCGGTGTACAGGATGACCCCGGCGGCGTCCTTGCGGGTGGTTTCGCCGCGGTCGCAGGCCTGGGCCACGGCGTACAGGTAGGCGCGGCTGGCGTTGAGCTGGGTGTACATGTCGGCGATCTTGCCTTGGATCAGCTGGAACTCGCCGATGCTTTGGCCAAACTGCTTGCGGTCATGGATGTAGGGCACCACCAGGTCCATGCAGCTTTGCATGATGCCGGTCGGGCCGCCGGACAGCACCACGCGCTCGTAGTCCAGGCCGCTCATCAGCACGCGCACGCCGCCGTTGAGTTGGCCGAGGATGTTTTCTTCCGGTACTTCGACGTCATCGAAGAACAGCTCGCAGGTGTTCGAGCCGCGCATGCCCAGCTTGTCGAACTTGTTGCTGCGGCTGAAGCCTTTCCAGTCGCGTTCGACGATGAACGCGGTAATGCCGTGCGCGCCCTTGTCCAGGTCGGTCTTGGCGTAGATCACGTAGGTGTTGGCGTCGGGGCCGTTGGTGATCCAGGTCTTGCTGCCGTTGAGCACGTAGCGGTCGCCGCGTTTTTCGGCGCGCAGCTTCATCGACACCACGTCGGAGCCGGCGTTAGGTTCGCTCATGGCCAGGGCGCCGATGTGCTCGCCGCTGATCAGCTTGGGCAGGTACTTGAGCTTTTGCTCATGGGTGCCGTTGCGGTTGATCTGGTTGACGCAGAGGTTGGAGTGGGCGCCGTAGGACAGGGCGACCGAGGCCGAGGCGCGGCTGATTTCTTCCATCGACACCACATGGGCTAGGTAGCCCAGGCCGGCGCCGCCGTACTCTTCCGACACGGTGATGCCCAGCAGGCCCATGTCACCGAACTTGCGCCACATGTCGGCGGGGAACAGGTTGTCGTGGTCGATCTGCGCGGCGCGCGGCGCCAGTTCGGCGGCGACGAAGGTGCTGACCTGGTCGCGGAGCATGTCGATGGTTTCGCCCAGGGCGAAGTTCAGGGAGGGGTAATGCATGCGGGGGCACCTTCTTGTTCTTGAAATTGGGTAACACCGTAGCTCATGGACTTTTCATCGTCCCCTGTGGGAGCGGGCTTGCCCCGCGAATGCGTCAGCAGGGTCACCGTCATTGCCTGGATGATCGCTTTCGCGGGGCAAGCCCGCTCCCACAGAGTTCGGCTTAAGTCGATAGATGCGATGTCGTTCTCACCTTTACGTTAACGTAAACCTGCCAACAGACACTGTCAATCGCCTCATCACCTTTACGTAAACGTAAATCTGCGCCAGAGTATCTCCCGCTTGCTTCAGTCGTGCCCAGAACAACCACAAGAAGGGACACCCATGAGTCAACCGAGCTATACCCGCGGTCGCCAGGACCGGCCCTTGCTGACCCAGACCATCGGCCAGGCCTTCGATGCCACCGTGGCCCGCTGCGCCGATGGCGAAGCGTTGGTGGCGCGCCACCAGGGCCTGCGCTACAGCTGGCGGCAGTTGGCCGAACAGGTCGATGTGCACGCCCGCGCCTTGATGGCCCTGGGCGTGAACACCGGCGACCGCGTGGGCATCTGGTCGCCCAACTGCGCCCAGTGGTGCATCCTGCAACTGGCCAGCGCCAAGGTTGGCGCGATCCTGGTCAACATCAACCCGGCGTATCGCGTCGGCGAGCTGGAGTACGTGCTGCGCCAGTCCGGCTGCCGCTGGCTGGTGTGCGCCGATGCCTTCAAGACGTCGGATTACCACGCCATGGTCCAGGGCCTGGTGCCGGAGCTGGCCAGCGTTGCCCCCGGTGAATTGGCCAGTGAATGCCTGCCCGAGCTGCGCGGGGTGATCAGCCTGGCTGCCCAGCCGCCGCGGGGCTTCTTGCCGTGGCAGGCGCTGGCCGAGCGGGCAGGGCAGACCACGCTCGAGGCCTTCACGGCCCGCCAGCAAAGCCTGCAGTTCGACCAACCGGTAAACATCCAGTACACCTCCGGCACCACCGGCGCACCCAAGGGCGCCACCCTCAGCCACTACAACATCCTCAACAATGGCTTGATGGTCGGCGAAAGCCTGGGCCTGACCTCGGCCGACCGCATGGTGATCCCGGTGCCGCTGTACCACTGCTTCGGCATGGTCATGGCCAACCTCGGCTGCATCACCCACGGCAGCACCATGGTCTACCCCAACGACGCCTTCGACGCCGAACTCACCCTGCGCGCCGTGGCCGAAGAACGCGCCAGCATCCTCTATGGCGTGCCCACCATGTTCATCGCCATGCTCGACCACCCGGCCCGCCAGGCCATGGACCTCTCGAGCCTGCGCAGCGGCATCATGGCCGGCGCCACCTGCCCGATCGAAGTGATGCGCCGGGTTATCGACCAGATGCACATGGCTGAAGTGCAAATTGCCTATGGCATGACCGAAACCAGCCCGGTGTCCCTGCAAACCGGCCCGGACGACGAGCTTGAACTGCGCGTGACCACGGTCGGGCGCACTCAGCCGCAGCTGGAGAACAAGCTGGTGGATGCCGACGGCTGCATTGTTGCCAGGGGCGAAATCGGCGAGCTGTGCACGCGGGGCTACAGCGTGATGCTCGGGTACTGGGACAACCCGCAAGCCACGGCGGATGCCATCGACCCAGCAGGCTGGATGCACTCGGGCGACTTGGCGGTCATGGACGAACAGGGATTTGTGCGCATTGTCGGGCGCAACAAGGACATGATCATCCGCGGCGGCGAGAACATCTATCCGCGCGAGCTGGAGGAGTTTTTCTATACCCACCCGGCAATCGCGGATGCCCAAGTGATCGGCATCCCGTGCAACCGTTACGGCGAAGAAATCGTGGCCTGGATCAAGCTGCACCCCGGGCACAGCGCCACGGTCGATGAACTGCAGGGCTGGTGCAAGGCACGCATCGCGCACTACAAGGTGCCGCGGCATATCCGCTTTGTTGACGAGTTCCCGATGACGGTGACGGGGAAGGTGCAGAAGTTCAGGATGCGGGAGATCAGCGTTTCGGAAATCAACAGGACCTGTTGATTCAAAGCACCCTTCTTGTTCATAACAGCTAATGCGAGCATGCGCTGATGCTGACCCACAATGCACCAGGCTGCGTTCACCCTGAGTGGTTTCTCAGTATGTACGTAGCCTGGTGCGCGGGGGCTATTCAGTCTCGTTTATCTTATTCAGCAAGTTACCAACGGTCTCAAGATTGGACAGTTCGTGATGGGGGATGTTGAGCCCCTTGAACCTTCTCGCCAGGGCGTTGGCCCATTTAGTTCCATCTTCATTAATGTCAAAGAGCGATGTCGTCTTGTCGATGTCGTCTTTATAGCCTAGATACTCTTCCAAGAACGCTTGGAATGCCTCAAGCGTTGTGTTTTCTGTTGTGCTCATTATTGTGTCCTCGTGTGGGTTGAAATGCATAACCTGTTTACGGCCCGGGGGCTGAAGGCATTACAGGTTCTCAGTCAAGGGGCGCGTCTGTTAGGGGGAATGTATAGCTTGTGTCATAGACCTCGCTTTTTAATGTGAACGTATTATTTTTTTGTCGATACTGATCAGGGTGCCACGGTCGTAATAGGCGTTGCCGTTCCCTGTCCATCGGGTGATTCTGATTTCCTTGTTCATGTTTTTTTCCAGGTACGCAATCTTCTTGGTGATCAGTTCAGCCTCTTGATCTTTTTTAAGCCTGTAAGCGTCTTCTGCTGCCTTGCGGGCGTCGGCGGCTTTTTTCGCTGCGGCTTTCGCCTCGTCGGCCGCGCTTTTTGCTTCCTCCGCCGCTTTTTCTGCGTCATCCGCTGTTGTTGCGTTGTCGGCTTTTTCTCTGGCAGCCTTGGCTTTGCTGGCTGCGGTTTGGGCTTCGGTTACCGCCGTATTGGCCGTTGTCAGTTGATCTGCAGCTTCGGTGGCTTTGAGCGCATCGGCGTTGGCGTCATTCTGCGCGGCCTCACTCCACGCAGCAGCCTCCTGATCAGCCGTCATGGCCTCGGCCAAGGCGCTAGCTCGGCGCTGGATTTCAAGACCCTGCGCAGCCAGGCTTGCAGCTGCTGCGTCAGCGGCTGCTTTGAGTGCGTCGTCTCTCGCCTTTTCTGCTTTGGCGGCTTCGGTATTAGCTTCGTTCACCTTGCCAGAGGCCGCCGCCGCTTCGGTTTTTTCTCTGGCTGTTGTGGCTGCTTTGGCAGCATTCTGTGCAGCAGTGACCGCCTGCGTCGCTTTGCGCTTCTCGCCCGCTGCCACGGAGGCATTCAACGCCGGTGCGTCGGCAGCGGCCTTGGCGGCGAGGTGCGCTGCGATGGCCGCCTGCTCGGCTTCCCTGGCGATGGCCACTGCATTGTCGGCATTGCCAGTCGTGCCAGATGGATTGTCAGTCGTTTCCGATGGATTGTCGCTCGAGTCTGGGGGGTCGGCGACGTCAACACCGGTTTTCTGCAGTAAAGTCTTTACATGCGTGCGGAAAGCCTCCGAGCCGTCCAGCGCGGAGTAGATGACCTGCACGATAATATCGTCAAGCTTACAAGTGTCACCGTTGAACAAGACGGCGTTGTTTTTTGCGCCGCGCGGAAATTCGAGCTTCCAGCTGGAAAGCAATCCGGTGCCTTCGAATGGCTGGTAGCGAGACTTATCGGGGATCGAGGGTTGCAGGTCATAGTTGGAAAATTGTTGTGTAGGTGACCAGATGGCAATCTTCTGGTTGGGGTTCAGATCTCGCAATACGTTTTCTGGGTCGCCACCGTCGACGCCGTAAAGGGACTTCGCGCCTTTGGCATCATCCTTTAGCAAAACCCTGTTGGCGGTCTGGTAGAGCATGCCCGACGGCGAAGTGGGTTTAATTTTAGTACTGTCTTTACTTTTCTTGGCTGTCTTACTGGCCTCACTATCCTTTTTGTATTTGAACGTGAGCCAGATGCGCTCGATCCTGCGCAGATAATGGCCGGGGAAGTGCTTATCGAAGTGGTGGGAAGCAAGGCTGAATTGAATCGTACTGTCTTTAAGCAACTGCTGATGCAGTTGTTCTTTGGTAAATCCAAGGTCATGTACAAGGGAGAGATCTGCATGAATGTCCAGTGGCCGATGGTTTTCGCGGATGGCCGACAGGTCCATCAGCATCAGGTCCCGCGCCAGGGCCTCGCCGGCTAGCATACCGCGCCAGTTATCCAGCCAGGCGCCGGGTTTGATCCAGGTACTCTTGAAATCACCCAGCTCGTACTGCAGGCAAGATTCGGCTATCAGGCACAGTGACAGCGTGGCATCGTAGGCGGCGGCGTAGATTTGCGAGAGTCGGCCGATCAGCCACAGGTAGGTGGTGCGGCTGGGGAATACCGAGGTCATCACCTCATACTCGGCCTGGTGGGCTGCGCGGGTGGCGTGGGCTTCTTGCAGGGCGATGCGGGCGGCCTTGAGCTGCACGTCCCTTTCGCGCAGTTGTTTGTCGAGGACGGTGAGTTCGAGGGTGGCTTGCTCGGCTTCGTACTGCCATTGTTTGGCGCGGAGTTGGAATTCAGCCCTCTTGTCGAAGGTGTTACCCTGCGTTTCTTGTTGTTCTGATATTGATTCGATGAGGTTAGCGATTGCCTCTGGTCCCTCTTCAGGAGAGAAACCGCCAAATGAAGTTCCACCAATAGTGGGTATCACAGACGCAAGGGCAGTAAGCTGATAGAACGGAACAGCGGCTATGCGAGAGCCATACGAAGCAGTCCAATGCCAGAGCGCAGACTCCTCCAAGCTTTTAACCCCGACGTCCTTCAGTTCCTGGTAGTAATCCAAACGTTGCTGCACCATCGCTTTGCTGGTGATTAACGTCTCACGCTCGCGTTTGGCCAACTCCAGCGCCTGTTGCTGAAGCTGGTAAGGGAAGTCCAACAGTTTGATCAGGTTGCGCTTGCTGAGCAATTCAAGCTGCTGGGTGGCTTCGGTCTGGTAATAGCCCAGCAGCGTCTGCCCCATGCCGATCAGCTGTTCCACGGCCTCCCGGGCGAATGTGCGCGCCTGGTCATAACGGCAAGGTGGCACCTGCGGAGGCTTGAGCTTGGCTACCTGACCCTCTCTGGCGCTGGTGTGCCCCTGGGCGAGGCGTTCCAGGAAGTCGGGGTCGAGCATGATCGGCACGGGCTTGCCGTCCAGGCTCAGGCCGTGGCGCAGGTTGAACAGGCGGTTGCGCAGCAGGTTGCGTAGTTCGACCAGTTTGTTGTTCAGCGGCGGGGTGAAATGGCCCGGGGTGGCGTGTTCCAGCGTCGGCGCATCGGCCGGGGCGCTCGACAGGTGCTCGGGCAACAGGCCGATCAGGCGCAGGGCCTTGTCGTAGCATTGCGCGGCGGCCTCCAGCGTGGCCAGGGTGAGCTGGCGGTACAACTCGTCGCCCTCGCGTTGCCAGTTTTCCACCACGAACAGGTGTAGCGCTTTGCGGTAGCGCTCGGGCTCGGCATAGGCGATCAGGTCGGGATCGTCGGTTTCCGCTTTTTTTCGATAGGCGCCATGGTCACCTCGGATCGGCTTGCTCAACCAGTACTGTGGGGTGTCCTGGTCTGTTCTCCAGGTACGGTAGGGGTCGAACAAGTGGCCGGTGCACCATTGCCAGGCACCCCGGTAGTCGCGGTTTTGACGTAGCAGCCAGGCAATCAGCAGCGGGGCATGGAAGAACAATTCCCAGAAATACATGCCATTGGCACTGCGGAAGTCGACGGTACTGCTGGTGCCCCCAGGTTCCAGGCGCGGTTCGGGCAGGTGCTGGGTCGGCCAGGACAACACCTGCGTGACCGACTGCGTGGCCTCAGCGACCAGGCGCTTGCCGAACAGGGTGTTCAGGCGCAGGTAATCGACCGATAGGGCGTTATCGGGGTCCGCTTGATTGACTTCGGACAAATCCAGGTAGAGGGCCTGCTCGGCATTGCGCCTGATGTGTACGCTATCCACGGCATCATCGGCGTCGTCCACGAGATTGTAAGTCAGGGTCGTTTTCAAAAGGTTAGCAAGATAGTAGAGCTCAAAGTCAAATGAATAGCTTGAGATGGCCCGATCACGGCTGATGGGGAGCTGAAAAGCAATCGTGCTCTGGCCATCGAGGGGGACTTCATCGGTGAAGACCGGTGGATGCTCGGGGCCGAAACGGAGCAGGATGCGAACACAGGCCTCAGGTTGAAAGTGCCGAAGGCGAATAAGCGAGTCCAGAAGCTGCAGCAGGGACGGGTCAAGGGACGCTTTTACTTCAGCCAGGATGGCGGACTTTTCCATTGCGATGTACGTGCTGACAGCATCGAGCTGGCCTGCGTGCTGCGCACGAGTGATGGCCGCATGGACCGAAATCCTGCCAGCAGAGCGCTTCGAAACATCTTGGGGCGGGCCCTCGGAATCAGGGTTTGAAGTGTAGCGGACGCTCAAAATGGAGCGCTTTATTTTGCCTAGATCGTCCAAGTGAGTGGGGCTGGTTAAGGCAGATTCTAGGTCTGTTAGACTGTATTCTTTGAGAATGTTTGAGTCTGCGATAGATGAAGGTTGTTGGAGGGTGGCTAGGGTTTCGGCTGTTGGTGAAACTGTGACTGTAAGCGTTGGGGGTGCTAGGGTTACATTAATGTATTGAAGTTCGGCGCTGGTCTGGAGTGAAAGGCCGTCTAAAGTTTTTAGGGTTATCGGTAGTGTGAGATTATTGTAAGTGTTAGGTCTCGGGTTAAAGAACCTAATGTTGCCGCTTGTGTGATTTCTCAGTGTGGGGCTGTTGTAAGAGTCGGAGGCGCGGTCAAATACATTTATGGATGTGCTGTCATCCGGTAGCCCGGCACTTTTAATGGAGATCTCAACTTCCGCGATGTCTGTGTTTGTTATGATTGTTTCGGTTTTGTGTATGGAGTAATAATGTATTCTGGACTCATCATTATTGCCGGGGCCGGAGCTAAGGCGTATTAGTTCTAGGATTTTAATTGTGCCAACGGTCCCCAGTGCATCATTGAATAAAGTGATTTCTGGATGCTGGTATGCTTCGAAGAATTCGGGATTTATTGATGTTTCAACTGTGTATTTTTTTCGTGTATCTGGGTTTTTTATTAAGTGTAAGCTCATCGATAAAGGTAGGGGGGATGTCAATAGTTGGCCTCAAAGAGTATTCCCATGTTGGCTTGCTTTTTTGGACCTCTACGATTTGACGAGGCCCAATATAGGGATGCTGCACCGTGCGCGGGTCACGGAAAAGGGTTATCCAGTTTTTTACCAGTCTTTTCTCAATGGGCCTACCTTTCGAAACGTCCTCATCCAATGTCTTGGTGTCGAGCAGTAGGAGATCCTTGCCAATCAGGAAATATTCGTTGTCACGCTCCCAGGTGCTGGTATTGACGTTGCCCTCCGAATCCTTGACCTTATCCACATCGAACAACATTACCATCAACCAAGGGTCATTTTCGCGCCCCCCCAGTTGATTCACCATCACCATCAAACCCGCCTGGAACTTCTTGGTCTTCAAGAATTTGTTCTGAGTGCCATTTTTATCTTTACCTTCATCAAAATGTCCTGCCGCATTATGCCCATCCAGCCGCATCAACACATTGGCCGGGCTCCAGTTCCTGTCGATCTGCTGGAAGGCGAAGCACACCCGCAGCGCATGGTACTCGCTCGGTTTTTTGTCCGGTCCCATGGGAATTGCCGCGGTGTCCCGCTCGACCCACACCACATACCGGCGGCCGGCGATGATGACCGGACGGATCAGGTCGACTTCCGTGCGTTCGTCATCTGCTTTTTTTTCCAGCTCCAGAAGTTCCTCTGCAAGGGTGTTAGCGGTTTTCTCTTTAGTTGGAGACTCCTTCCTCTTTTCCTTGATTTTATTTTTGATATCCTCGTCCACCGGCAATGGCCCCTTGACCATCTCGCCACTCATTGCCAGCGTGATCTCCTCCCACTCCCCCCAGGCCAGCATGCTCGGTGCGTTGTCGGCGTCGCGTTGTTTCATGTCCAGCGTGCGCCAGTAGTACTCGGGTGGCTCGACATTGCTCTTGCCGATGAAGTGGTAGGTATCGCTCAGAGGATCAATACCGCTGGCGTACGCCGAAAGCGGCTGGATATTGCTGACGTGCTCGAAGGTACTCAGGTAGCCGAGCAGGGCGGTCTGGATTTCGTCCGGTGTGCACTTGCCTTGGGCCAGCTGGGTTTCAAGCTCGGCGAAGGCGCTGCTCGTGCGCGTGCGGCGCGAGGGATCGATGAAGTTCTGCGGTTCGTTCTGGGCATCTTTGCGCAGCTTCCAGCGCTCGAAGCTGCAAGAAAAATCATCCCACTCGTCGCGCATGGCCTGGGGGATTGCCTTATCGCCATAGCCGTCCTCCAGGCGTGAGTGGATCTGCTGCAGGTAGCGCTGCAGGCTGGCGATGGCCGAGAGCACCCGGGTGGTCAGAGGTTCGTGAGAGACCTGCAGGTCTATCAGCAAGTAATCGGCCAGGGCTTCAGGGCTTTTGATCCGCTTCAGGTCCTTGTGCGGGGCGGCCCAGTGCACCAGCATCCATTGCATCAGTGCATCGCGCCAGGCCAGCTTGAGCTGGGCATCCAATGTCTGGCATTGCTGGCTGGAGCAGCTTTGGCGTAGCGCGATGGCCGCTTGTTCGAAGGCGTTGTCATCGGTCGACGCGGTGAGTGCGCCGATGACCAGCAAGCCATCCACCGACAGGCCTTGCCGGCTCGCTAGCTGTGTCAATTGCAGTACCCGGGCTAAGGCGTGCAGCGTGGTGGGCAGAGGGATGCCGAGCTTGGCCAGGCCACCCTGGTAGTGCCCTAGCAGTGCTTCCAGGTCGGCCCAGGCCTTGGCCTTGCCTGGGGCGTCGAGCGTGGTTCGCACCTGCTCGAGGTAACGCAACAAGTCCGGCTCGTGCTTGTCGGTGGCCAGCCCGCCCAGCAGTGTCGTGTAGCCACCAAGCTGGTGCAGGGTGGTGAGGTCGAGCGGGCGAGGGATGGCGCCGAGGTTGAAGTGGTGCGGCATGATCTGGTCAAGGGCGGCATGCCCGATGCCGAACAGGCTGACCGCGCGGCTGTAGCGCTGCAACGTCAACCACTGCGCCCGGTCGTCTGCGGTAAAACACTCGAGCGGTTGGCGTTTGCCTTTTGACTTCTGCACTTCTTGGTGAACGGCATCGATGCGGTTTACCAATACCTCTTCATCGACTGCGACCCAGTGCAGCAGTGGCAGCAGGTGCTCCTTGCTTGGCAGGCCTAGCGCGGTGCTCAGCTCCTGGCGCAGGTCGGGCTTGCCAGAGGCTGGTTTCGCCTTGGACGCGTACAGGCCGAACAAGGTTTTCAACCCAGACTCTTCCAGTGGCCCGTCGTGGAGGAGCACTGCCATGTCCAGAGCGTTGACGTTCTGTTGGGCAAACCACTCCATCGTTGCCATCACCCCGGCGATGGCATCGACAATGTCCGCTTGCGGTTGCTCAGCAACGACGGCGGCGCTGGCGAGGCTCGCCTTGGCATCCTGCGGCAGTGCACTTAAACGCAGGGCTAGCGCGTCGACAACCTGCCCGTTGACGGCCAGCGTTAGCGGTAAGTTCAGGGTGGCTGCGACGTGCTCGACAAGCTCGGCCTTGGTGGGCTCATCCAGTTGGTTCAGTTTGTCGGCGAGCACGTCGACGAGATCGGGTAGGGGCAGGTCCGCCAGCAGGTTCAGCCGGTCCGTGACCAGGTTGAAGATTTGCACCTTGTCCGTGTCGTGCAATGCGATCAACTGAGCGAAGAGCGCGTTGACATCCTGCGCTTCGGATGGATCGTCTTCCACGTCCGACGGGTGTGACCACTCGTCTGGCCCCTCTGGCCCCTCTGGTAGCTCCACGCTGGGCCAGTCTGCGGGCGCATGAGCCAGCAGTTGCTTGACCACCTCGGTGAACAGCTCGGCCTTTTGCGCGTCCTGCAAGGGTTGCGGCTGTGCCCCCAGGCTCGGGCAGCCGGCCAGTTGCTGCTGGTAAACCGGGGACTGCTTCATCAACAGCTTCAGGAGGATCCAGCCGTCCAACTGCGAGGTGCCGAACAGGCGTGTGAGCGTGGCCAGGCGGTAGCAGGCCGACACCACCGCAAGCGAGCGCTGTGGTGTGTCCAGCTTTTGTTCGGTCGTGACGGTGTCGAGAATGGCGCGCAGCACGAGGGGGTCGACTCGCAGCGCCAACCCTAGGCGCTTGACGGTCAAGGCATCCTCACCCGTGGTGGCATTGGGGTCGAACGGCCGGTCATCGAGCACCAGCACATCCGCCAGTTTCTGCCCTTCACTATCGTGCCGGGGCGCGAACACGGTGTCGTAGAACGACAACTGGCGCTCGGTGCCATGGCAGGGGATTTCGTGCAGCAGTGCTGCGAACTGCAGCGGCTGTACCTGGTATTTCTGTTGCAGATGGCGGAACAAGCCCAGGGCGCGCAAGGTGCTGACAGTCAGCTGGTACTGGGCGGGGCGCTGGCGTTCGGCGCGCAAGGCCGCGATGACCAGGGCATCGGCCTCGTCGGGGGCCAGGCCAAGTGCACGCTGCAGGCGCAGGATGCGTTGCAGGCGATCGATATGCTGGGTGCTGATCCCAGCGATCGTGATGGTCTTCTTGGCGGTTTTTTTTGCGCCGGTCGATGGGGCATCGGCCTTCTGGGTCCCGGCGGCTTCCACCAGATACAGAGGGGCGCCGCCACCGTTGATGAACGCTGCGCCGTAGGCTTTGCTCGAAGCCTCGGCCACCGTTTGGCTGGTGACGTAAGGGCTGCGGGTCACCGAGGTGTTATGTTTGCCGAGGGCGCTCACGGCCAGTAGACGGCGCAGCTCCCTGCGTGTCAGGCCCAGTGCCTGGGTCAGTTGGTAGGTGGTATCGAGGTTGCCTTTCGGGCCCGCGGCGGGGATGTGGAACTGCGTTTTGTAGAAGTCCTTCGCTGCGCTGGCGGGTTGCAGCAGCAGGGTCCGCAATTGCGGCGAGAAACCGCTGCTCAGCAGCGCGGCGTTGTGCTGGGCGTTAGGCGTTTTAGCATCGAAGCTGAAGGCGGGCATGCCCATGTTCACGCTGTACAGCAGGTCCCACAGGGGCAGCTGCTTCAAGGCCAGCGTGGCCTTGATCGCTTCCCAGGCGTTGTGGAAGGGAACATTACCCTTGTACAAGCCCTCGGCCACAGCGCTTGGCAAGTCTTTACGCGCCACCCCCGCATGCCGTTCGAGCACCTCGAGCACGATGTCGATTTTCGCCAGGCTTTTACGGATGTTTCTGTTGTTCAGCTTGAGTTGCAGCAGATCCGGGCGGCGAGTCTGCAGCGTCACCGGCTCGGCAACCTTTGCCTTTTTTTGCAGTTCTTCTATCAGGCCCTTGAGATGGACCAAGTAGGCTGGCCGCTCATTGTCTGCCCATGGCGAGGCTGGGGCGCAGCGTTCCCGGGTATCGGGAAACAGGTTCATGTAGGTGGCGGCGTCCGAGCGCTGGGCGGGGGTATTGTTACTGTCCGCGGTGGTGAGGTCGTTCATATCCTGCTCCCTTGCGCTGCGGTCGGCGGCCCAGGCTAGGGCCAGTGATCGAAGCGTATAGGGAGAGCGGAACGTGCACACCTAGCAAAAATGACAGGTGTTGGGTGGGTCGTCAGAGGGGGAATCATTGATAAGCCGGCTGTGTCAGCGAAGCCTTATCGCCTCGTCAAGCGCCTTGGCCAATTCGGCTAGCGTGCGGTAATCGCGATCCAGAACAATACCGTGGCATATCTCCAGCCACATTAACGCGAACTCGCATTTGTCCTTGTCCAGGTACGCAAGACGAGTGCCCGTATCAGGGTCGACCACGCCGGCATTCTGGAAGCAGTCGATTACATGCCGTTCGAACGCGTCTCGTCGCCACTTGGCAAGGATGTCCACAATGATGAGTTCTCCTGTTGGCAGTAAGGAGAACTCATCATCAGCACAACCGGCAGACACCGCTACTGGCAAAAATATCAGTAGCGGTGGTCTACCCTTAAGCCTTCACCGGTGGTTCCTGGCTCGGCGGGTCGCCCACCGTCGGCGGCACGGTTGGCTTGATCGGCAGATCGTCCGGGTCCTCCTCCGGCACGGGTGGCGGCAAGCTGGGGTCGTCGATGTTCGGATCGGGGGTTTCCGGTGGAATGGGAATGTTCATGGCCTGACCTCGCGTGGGTGAATGAAGAGGTGCTGCAGGCTCTGACTGTCAGGGGCTGCCGTTCGCTCAATTTATTTGAACCCCTACGCCCGCGCCCGGCTCTGAACCCTTACCGCCACCAGCCTAAGGGAGCAAGGTCCGATGTCACGAAACGAGCCCTTCGAAAGCGTGCCCATGGCAAACGATCACCCAGACCAGGCCATCAGCCTGGCCCAGGCGCTGCTGGCGCCGCGCATCGTGATCGAAAGCACGCAACCTGCGCTCGACGGCGGCACGTTCGCCACCAAGGCCATCAGCGGCCAGGCGGTCGCGGTCAGCAGCAAGGTTTACAGCGACGGCCATGACCGCCTCGCTGTGATGCTCAACTGGCGCCAGGCCCACAGCCGACGCTGGCACTGCGTGCCTATGCATTCGCCCGGCAATGACCTGTGGCTGGGCGAGTTCACCCCAACTGAGCTCGGCCCGCACCTGTTCAGCATCGAGGCCTGGATCGACCCGTTCGCCACCTATTGCCACGACCTGGAGAAGAAGTACCACGCTGGCGTCGAGGTCAAGCTGGAGCTTGAAGAAGGCCGTCTTCTGTTGGGCAAAGGCGCAGAACGCAGCGAGGGCTTCTTGCGTGAACAGATCGAAGCCTTGCAGGCGCGGCTGCCGACACTGCCTGAGGATGACCAGGTGGCGCTGTTGCTGGGCCCCGAAGCCACACGGCTGATGACCGAAGCCGAGCACCGCAGCTACCTTACGCGCAGCAGCGAGTTCCCGGTCGACGTCGACCGCCCGGCGGCGCAGTTCGCCAGCTGGTATGAATTGTTCCCGCGCTCGATCACCGACAGCCCCGAGCGCCATGGCACCTTCAACGACGTGCACGAACGCCTGCCGATGATCCGCGACATGGGCTTTGACGTGCTGTACTTCCCGCCCATTCACCCGATTGGCAAAAAACACCGCAAGGGCCGCAACAATGCCTTGCAGGCAGAGCCCAATGACCCAGGCAGCCCTTACGCCATCGGCAGCCCGGAAGGTGGGCACGACGCCATTCACCCGGAACTGGGCAGCCGCGAAGACTTCCGCCGCCTGGTGGCCGCGGCTGCAGAGCATGGCCTGGAAATCGCCCTGGACTTCGCCATCCAGTGCTCGCAAGACCACCCTTGGCTGAAAGAACACCCCGGCTGGTTCAGCTGGCGCCCCGACGGCACCATCCGCTATGCGGAAAACCCGCCGAAAAAGTACCAGGACATCGTCAACGTCGACTTCTATTCCCCAGAGGCCGTGCCTTCCCTGTGGTTGGCCCTGCGTGACGTGGTGGTTGGCTGGGTCGAGGAGGGCGTGAAGACCTTCCGCGTCGACAACCCGCACACCAAACCGTTGCCATTCTGGCAATGGCTGATCGCCAATGTGCGCAGCCAGCACCCGGACGTGATTTTTCTGGCCGAGGCCTTCACCAAGCCGGCGATGATGGCGCGCTTGGGCAAGGTCGGTTACACCCAGAGCTACACCTATTTCACCTGGCGCAACAGCAAGCAGGAGCTGCGCGAGTTTTACGAAGAGCTCAACCAGCCGCCGTGGAGCCTGTGCTACCGGCCCAACTTCTTCGTCAACACGCCAGATATCAACCCGTTTTTCCTGCACACCTCGGGGCGGGCGGGTTTTCTTATTCGCGCGGCCTTGGCGACCATGGGCTCGGGGTTGTGGGGTATGTATTCGGGCTTCGAGCTGTGCGAAGCCACGCCGCTGCCCGGCAAAGAGGAATACCTGGACTCGGAGAAGTACGAAATCCGCCCGCGTGATTTCACCCAACCCGGCAACATCATTGCCGAAATCGCCCAGCTCAACCGCATCCGCCGGCAGAATCGCGCCTTGCAGACTCACCTTGGGGTGGCGTTTTTCAATTGCTGGAACGACAACATCCTGTACTTCGCCAAGCGTACGCCCGAGCGCGACAACTTCATTTTGGTGGCGATCAGCCTCGACCCGCACAACGCCCAGGAAGCCAGCTTCGAGCTGCCGCTGTGGGAGTTGGGCCTGGACGACAACGCCGACACTGTTGGCGAAGACCTGATGAACGGCCACCGCTGGACCTGGCATGGCAAGACCCAGTGGATGCGCATCGAGCCCTGGCATCAGCCGTTTGGTATCTGGCGTATCGAGAAATTCATTTAGGGGGGGGCGCTGCGCGCCCCATTCGCGGGACAAGCCCGCTCCCACACACGCACACGGGCAGTGCAAGCCCTGGGGTTGTGAGCAAGGCAGTTTACAAGATCCACACACATCCTGTGGGAGCGGGCTTGTCCCGCGAATGGGCTGCAACGCAGCCCCACGAAGACTATCCGGTCTTGCAGAATTGAAAGGAGTCACCCATGGCCAAGCGTTCCCGACCAGCAGCCTTCATCGATGACCCGCTGTGGTACAAGGACGCGGTGATTTATCAGCTGCACATCAAGTCGTTCTTCGACGCCAACAACGACGGCATCGGCGATTTCGCCGGGTTGATCAGCAAGCTCGACTACATCGCCGAACTGGGCGTCAACACCCTCTGGCTGCTGCCGTTCTACCCCTCGCCACGGCGCGATGACGGCTACGACATCGCCGAATACAAAGCCGTGCACTCCGACTACGGCAGCATGGCCGATGCCCGACGCTTCATCGCCGAGGCGCACAAGCGCGGCCTGCGGGTGATTACCGAACTGGTCATCAACCACACCTCCGACCAGCACCCGTGGTTCCAGCGCGCCCGCCTGGCCAAGCGGGGCAGCAAGGCACGCGACTTCTACGTGTGGTCGGATGACGACCAGAAGTACGACGGCACCCGCATCATCTTCCTCGACACCGAGAAGTCCAACTGGACCTGGGACCCAGTCGCCGGGCAGTACTTCTGGCACCGCTTCTATTCGCACCAGCCAGACCTGAACTTCGACAACCCGCAAGTGCTCAAGGCGGTGATCGGGGTGATGCGCTTCTGGCTCGACCTGGGCGTCGACGGCCTGCGCCTGGACGCCATCCCCTACCTGATCGAGCGCGACGGCACCAACAACGAAAACCTCCCCGAGACCCACCGGGTGCTCAAGGCGATCCGTGCCGAGATCGACGCCAACTACCCCGACCGCATGCTGCTGGCCGAAGCCAATCAATGGCCCGAAGACACCCGCCCGTACTTTGGCGAGGGCGATGGCGACGAATGCCACATGGCCTTTCACTTCCCGCTGATGCCGCGCATGTACATGGCCCTGGCCATGGAGGACCGCTTCCCGATCACCGACATCCTGCGCCAAACCCCGGAAATCCCCGCCAACAGCCAGTGGGCGATTTTCCTGCGCAACCACGATGAGCTGACCCTGGAGATGGTCACCGACCGCGAACGCGATTACCTGTGGAACTACTACGCCGAAGACCGCCGCGCCCGCATCAACCTTGGTATCCGCCGCCGCCTGGCGCCGCTGTTGCAACGTGACCGACGGCGCATCGAACTGCTGACCAGCCTGCTGCTGTCGATGCCCGGCACCCCGACCTTGTACTACGGCGATGAACTGGGCATGGGCGATAACATCTACCTGGGCGACCGCGACGGCGTGCGCACCCCCATGCAATGGTCGCCGGACCGTAACGGCGGGTTCTCTCGCGCCGACCCGCAGCGCCTGGTGCTGCCACCGATCATGGACCCGCTGTACGGCTACCAGACAGTCAACGTCGAGGCCCAGTCCCACGACCCGCATTCGCTGCTCAACTGGAACCGCCGCCTGCTGGCGGTGCGCAACCAGCAGAAGGCGTTTGGCCGTGGCAGCATCCGCATGCTCACACCGAGCAACCGGCGCATCCTCGCGTACATCCGCGAGTACACCGACCAAGAGGGCAACAGCGAAGTGATTCTTTGCGTGGCCAACGTGTCCCGCGCCGCCCAGGCCGCAGAACTCGAGCTGTCGCAATACGCCGATAAAGTACCGGTGGAGATGCTGGGCGGCAGCGCCTTTCCCCCGATCGGCCAGCTGCCGTTTTTGCTGACATTACCGCCCTATGCTTTTTACTGGTTCCTGCTGGCGTCGCATGACCGCATGCCCAGCTGGCATATCCAGGCCACCGAGGGGTTACCCGAATTGACCACACTGGTGCTGCGCAAGCGCCTGGAAGAGCTGCTCGAGGCGCCTTCCAGCGAGATGTTGGAAAGCTCGATCCTGCCGCAATACCTGCCCAAACGGCGCTGGTTCGCCGGCAAGGAAGGGCCGATCGACCAGGTTCGCCTGCGTTATGGCGTGCGTTTTGGCACGGCCACCACGCCGGTATTGCTCGGCGAACTGGAAGTGCTCAGCGATGGCGTCGCCAACCACTATCAACTGCCGTTCGGCCTGTTGCCCGATGAGCAGATCAACAGCGCCTTGCCCCAGCAGTTGGCATTGTCGCGCGTGCGCCGTGGCCGACAGGTTGGTTTGATCACCGACGCCTTCGTCCTTGAACCCTTCATCCGCGCCGTGCTGCGGGCCTGCCAGGAACGCCACCGGCTGCCCTGCGGCAATGGCTTGGGCGAGCTGCGTTTCGAATGCACCGAACAGCTTGCCAAGCTGGGGCTCACCGAAGAGAGCCCTGTGCGCTACCTCAGCGCCGAGCAGTCCAACAGCTCGGTGGTGGTCGCCGATCGGGTGGTGCTCAAGCTGATCCGCCGGGTCAACCCAGGCATTCATCCAGAACTTGAGATGAGCGCCTACCTGACTGCGGCGGGCTTTACCAATATTTCACCGTTGCTGGGGTGGGTCAGCCGCGTGGACGAGCACGCCACCCCGCACCTGTTGATGATCGCCCAGGGCTACCTGAGCAATCAGGGCGATGCCTGGGCCTGGACCCAGAACACCCTGGAGCGGGCCATCCGCGACGAGATGGAACCGACCAGCTCGGCCAGCGAAGCCCATACCGATGCTTTGGCTGAACTCGATGGCTTTGCTGCCTTGCTCGGCCAGCGTCTGGGCGAGATGCACGTGTTGTTGGCGGCGCCAACCGAAGATGCGGCCTTCCAGCCGCGCCCAAGCGATGCCCAGGACAGCGAGCGCTGGAGTACCCAGATCACTGCCGAGCTGACCCACGCCCTCGACCTGCTGGCTCATCACCGCGACAGCCTGGACAGCGACAGCCAGGCGTTGGTCGACGACCTGCAGCAACAGCGCGACGGCCTGACTCAGCACATCGACAACCTTGCCCGCCAAGCCCAAGGCGGCCTGTTGATGCGCGTGCATGGCGACCTGCACCTGGGCCAGGTACTGGTGGTGCAGGGCGATGCTTACCTGATCGATTTCGAGGGCGAACCGGCGCGCCCACTGGAAGAACGCCGGGCGCGTCACAGCCCCTACAAAGATGTCAGCGGCGTGCTGCGATCCTTCGACTATGCTGCTGCGATGATTCTGCGCAACGCCTCTGCGGTGGACCTTTCCGACCCGGCGCGCAAGGCTCGGCAACGGGTTGCCAGGCACTACCTGCACCAATCCCGCCATGCGTTTGTCGAGGCTTATGGCTTGGCTACCGCTGCCATGCCCCACGCCTGGCAACAGGCGGAAGGCGAGCGTGCCGCGTTGGAACTGTTCTGCCTGGAAAAGGCCGCGTACGAAATTACATACGAAGCTGAAAATCGACCGAATTGGCTGGCCGTGCCTTTGCATGGCTTGCATGGACTGATCAGTACCTGGGGAGAGTCATAGATGAATGCAACCACGCGTGATACCGGCGGTCTTCGGCAACGGGACCTCGACGCCCTGGCCCGCGCCGAGCACGCCGATCCATTTGCGGTACTTGGCCCCCATGGCGACGGCGCCGGCGGGCAGTGGGTCCGCGCCTTCCTGCCCAATGCCCTGAATGCGCGCGTGCTGTCGCGCCACGACGGCCGCGTGCTCGCCGAAATGGTGCAGGCCAGCTTGCCCGGCCTGTTTACCGCGCACCTTGATGACGCACAGCCCTACCTGTTGCAAATCGGCTGGGCCGGTGGTGAGCAGGTGACCGAAGACCCGTACAGCTTTGGCCCCCAGTTGGGTGACATGGACCTCTACCTGTTCGCCGAAGGCAACCACCGCGACCTGTCCGGGCGCTTTGGTGCCCAGCCGATGCAGGCCGATGGCATCGACGGCGTGTGCTTCTCGGTGTGGGCGCCGAATGCGCGGCGGGTGTCGGTGGTGGGCGACTTCAACAATTGGGACGGCCGCCGCCACCCGATGCGCCTGCGCCACAGCGCTGGGGTGTGGGAGTTGTTCGTGCCACGGCTTGGTGTGGGTGAAACCTACAAGTTCGAAGTGTTGGCTAAAGAGGGCGTGCTGCCCCTGAAAGCCGACCCGCTGGCCCGCGCAACCGAGCTGCCGCCGAGCACCGCGTCGAAGGTCGCCGGTGCGCTCAGCCACCCCTGGCAAGACCACGACTGGATGGCGCAGCGTGCACAACGTCACGCCTACAACGCACCCCTGTCGATCTACGAATTGCATGTCGGCTCGTGGCAGTGCGAGCTGGATGACCTGGGCGAGGTGGCGCGTTACTACAACTGGCGCGAGCTGGCCGAGCGCCTGGTGCCCTATGTGCAGGCGCTGGGCTTTACCCACATCGAACTGATGCCGATCATGGAGCACCCGTTCGGCGGCTCCTGGGGCTATCAGCCCCTGTCGATGTTCGCGCCCACCTCACGCTACGGCAGTGCCGAAGACTTCGCCGCCTTCATTGATGCCTGCCACCAAGGCGGCATCGGCGTGATCCTCGACTGGGTACCGGCGCATTTCCCTACCGACGAGCACGGCCTGGCCCGCTTCGACGGCACGGCCCTGTACGAATACGAAAACCCCCTGGAGGGCTACCACCAGGACTGGAACACGCTGATCTACAACCTTGGGCGCAACGAGGTGCGTGGCTTCATGCTGGCCTCGGCATTGCTCTGGCTCAAGCAGTTCCACATCGACGGCCTGCGTGTCGATGCCGTGGCGTCGATGCTGTACCGCGACTACTCGCGCAAGGCCGGCGAATGGGTGCCTAACCGCCATGGTGGGCGCGAGAACCTGGAGGCCATCGATTTCATCCGCCACCTCAATGGCGTCGCGGCCCACGAAGCCCCTGGCGCGTTGATCATCGCGGAGGAGTCCACCGCCTGGCCCGGCGTCAGCCAGCCGATCCAGCAGGGCGGCCTGGGCTTTGCCTACAAGTGGAACATGGGCTGGATGCACGACACCTTGCACTACATCCAGAACGACCCGATTCACCGCACTTATCATCACAACGAGATGAGTTTCGGGCTGATCTATGCCTATTCCGAGCACTTCATCCTGCCGATTTCCCACGATGAGGTGGTGCACGGCAAGCACTCGTTGATCGACAAGATGCCAGGCGACCGCTGGCAGAAGTTCGCCAACCTGCGTGCCTACCTCACATTCATGTGGGCGCACCCGGGCAAGAAGCTGTTGTTCATGGGCTGCGAATTTGGCCAGTGGCGCGAGTGGAACCACGACAGCGAGCTGGACTGGTACCTGCTGCAGTACCCCGAGCACAAGGGCGTGCAGCGCCTGGTCGGCGACCTTAACCGCCTGTACCGCGAGGTGCCTGCGCTGCATGAGCAGGACTGCCAGCCCCAGGGCTTCCAGTGGCTGATCGGTGATGACGCGCAAAACAGCGTGTATGCCTGGCTGCGCTGGAGCAGCAATGGCGAGCCGTTGCTGGTGGTGGCCAACTTCACCCCGGTGCCGCGCGAGGGGTATCGCATTGGCGTGCCGTTTGGCGAGCGTTGGGAAGAGCTGCTCAACAGCGATGCCGAACTGTATGCCGGGTCCAACGTGGGTAACCTTGGGGCGGTGGTAAGCGAAGCCGTCACCAGCCATGGGCAGCCGTTGTCGCTGGCGCTCAACTTGCCGCCGCTGGGCGTGTTGATTCTCAAACCTGCCTGAGCGGGGCAAACATTGCCCGTGTAGGAGCAGCCTTGTGCTGCGAAGAGGCCGGTGAAAGCACAGTGACTCTGGGCTGCTTTCACCGGCCTCTTCGCAGCACAAGGCTGCTCCTACAGGCAGGCATACCACCGCATGCGCAGCACAAGGGCTACAGGCCGGCTACCACCGCATCCGCACCCCAAGGCTGCCGATCAGCCCATTGAGGTCATTGTCATCCACATCGCTGCTGTAATCCGCACTCACGAACAGCGCCACATTCGGCGTCACCCGGGCCACCAGGCCCAACCCTAATTCCACGGTGGTCGAGTACCTCGAGCTGGAGATCTTGTCGACCTGGTCCAGCTTCACCTCTTCAGCATTGCTGAAGTCATACCAGACGTTGGTGCGTACATAGGGTTCGATGGGCATGCCGCGCACTTCGTAGCGCCCGGACAATTTGGCACCGACCCGGCCGCTCCAACTAGGCTGGCTGTCGAACGCCTGCAGCGTCTCTTCCTGCACGCGGCTGCCGGGGAAAAACTGTTGGTTGATCAACTGCGCCTGTGGCTCGATTACCCAACCGCCGCCCAAGCCGATCGGGAAGCCGCCTTCCAGGGAGAAGGTCATGGCATGGCCGCTGTCGTCCAGGCGCTGGCCGCTTTCGCCACGGCCATTGATGTCGATGCGCGAACCCATGGCCACGGCATCCAGGTGCCAACCCCGTTCATGGGTCATGCTCCAGTACACCCCCAGGCTCTCGCCACTCAGGTTCACCGCATTGCGTTGCTTGTCGCCCAGCAGCGGGCGAATACCGTTGAAGCTGCTTTGCAGGTTGTTGTGGCCGACAAAAATACCCGCGCGGTGCACATTGCCTGCGCCGGTCTCGCGCAGGAACAGGTCTGGGCCAACCAGCAGTTGCTGGCTGGGGGCTTCGAGTTGGTCAGGCGGTTGTGCACCGGTGCGCGTGGCACCCGGGAAAAACTGCGACCACTGGCTGGCGACCAGGTCCGGTGCCGCCTGCCCGTGGCGTTCGGTCATTTTTTCTGAGAATGCGTTCAATGTGCCGAGGCTCACGCCGCTGGCGCTGACCGGGTCAAGCGATAGCTGCGGCATCGCCGGTTGCTGCAGGAAGCTGGGGGAGGTTGGGTCGTCCTGCAGTTCGAATGCGAAAGTTTCCACTGGGGTTGCCAGAAGCAGCGACGTGGAAACCGCGCAGAAAATGCTGTCGAAGCGCAAGGGATTCGAGGTTCTTTTCATGGCGGATCTCCGTTTATTTTTGTGGTACAGCCCAAGGACCTGGCCTGTTGTCACGAGCTGTACGGCAAAAACAGTGGGCGACCCAAACCAGCACGCCTGCTTTCGCAAACGCGCACGAAGGCGCGAGCTAGAGGCCCGGCGCGAGATCTTTACAACTAGATAATGTTCAGCTAAGGAGAGGGAGCGGCTTGCGTCAAGAAAGCGTGAAGGTTGTGTTCATTGCACATGATTTGGTTCAAGTGGCTGATTTGTTGAGTTAAATAGTCGGGTATAGCAAGGTTCGCTATTTGCCGCTGCCTGGCTATGAAGAATGATTGCTACAGCTTGACCTCGACCGACAGCGGCAGATGGTCGGAGAGGTGCGTCCAGGGTTTGTGCCCCAGAATCTGCGGCGCATGGCTTTGCGCGTTGCGCAGGTAGATGCGGTCCAGGCGCAGCAGCGGCATGCGCGCCGGGTAGGTACGTGCGAGGTGGCCGTGGTGGCGTTCGAACGCTTCGTGCAGGTCGTTGCGCAGGCCTAGGGTGCGATTGCCGCGCAGCTTCCAGTCGTTGAAGTCGCCAGCGATGATAACGGGTGCACCTTCGGGTAGAGACTCGAGCAGCCTGCGCAGCAACTGCAGTTGCTGTTGGCGATGGCTCTCCAGCAGCGACAAGTGCACGCAGATGGCATGCACCTGATGCGGGCCAGGCACATCGAGCACGCAATGCAGCAAGCCACGGCGCTCGGGGCCGGTGATCGACACGTCGAGGTTGCGGTGTTCGATGATCGGGTATTTCGACAGCAGGGCGTTGCCGTGGTGGCCGTCGGGGTATACGGCGTTGCGGCCGTAGGCGAAGTCGCTCCACATGCTGTCAGCGAGAAATTCGTACTGGGACGTCTGCGGCCAGCCGGGGTAGCGCGCGGCGTGGCGATCGTGGCTGCCGAGCACCTCCTGCAAGAACACGATATCGGCCTGGGTACTGCGCACCGCTTCGCGCAGTTCCGGCAGGATGAAGCGCCGGTTGAAGGCCGTGAAGCCCTTGTGGGTGTTGACCGTCAGCACCCTCAGCCGGTGCACGGCTGGGGCCTGGTCAACAGTGGCGAAACCGGGGCTGCTGGCTTCGAGCTTCACAGGGGCTCCCACAAGGTCATCATCGGGGCGGTTTAATGCTAGGACCTGCCTGGGGTAGGTGGGTTCACTCTTCCTCGTGCTGCAACACCATCAACAGCATGGAGCGCCCCTTCACCTCGAAGGTACTCTCGAACTGCAAGTGCTGCCCCTTGCGCAGCTCTGGCCGATCCGTGTCGACCAGGCAGCTCCAGTAGTCCCCTTCGGGCACCGCCGGCAGCTGGAACGGCACGGTATCGTGGTGGGCATTGACGATCAGCAGCACAGTCGCCTCGGCGCCGGGACGGGCGATGCCGCTGACCTGTGCACGCCCGTCGATCAGCATGCCCAGGCAGCGGCCATGGGGGTCTTCCCACTGCTCGACGCTCATCTCGCTGCCATCCGGCGCCAGCCAGGTGACATCCTTGACCCCGATTGCCTCGTTGTAGTCGCCGACCAAAAAGCGTGAGCGGCGCAGCACGGGGTAGGCCAGGCGCAGCCGGGTCAGGCGCTTGACGAAGGCCAGCAGCGCGGTGCCGTCTTCGTCCAGGTCCCAGTTAACCCAGCCGATCTCGCTGTCCTGGCAATAGGCGTTGTTGTTGCCATGCTGGGTGCGGCTGAACTCGTCGCCAGCGACAATCATCGGCGTGCCCTGGGCGAACAGCAGGGTGGCGAAGAAGTTGCGCATCTGGCGCATGCGCAGGGCATTGATTTCAGGGTCTTCGGTAGGCCCTTCGGCGCCGCAGTTCCAGGACAGGTTGTTGTCGGTGCCGTCCTGGTTATTCTCGTCGTTGTCCTCGTTGTGCTTGCCGTTGTACGACACCAGGTCGCGCAAGGTGAAGCCATCGTGGGCGGTGACGAAATTGACCGAGGCATAGGGGCGCCGACCACGGTTATTGAACATGTCCCCTGACGCGGTCATGCGCGAGGCGAAGTCGGCCAACTGGCCTTCGTCACCTTTCCAGAATGCCCGCACGGTGTCGCGGAAGCGGTCGTTCCACTCTGCCCAGCCCGGCGCGAAGTTACCCACCTGATAGCCGCCAGGGCCGCAGTCCCAAGGTTCGGCAATCAGTTTGACCTGGCTCAGCATCGGGTCCTGGCGGCACGCGACGAGGAAGCCGTGGCGTTCGCTGTAGCCGTCGTGGTAGCGGCCGAGGATGGTGGCCAGGTCGAAGCGGAAGCCATCCACATGCATCTCGCCGGCCCAGTAGCGCAGCGAGTCGGTGACCAGCTGCAGCACGCACGGGTGGCTCAGGTCGAGGGTATTGCCGGTGCCGGAGTCGTTGATGTAATAACGCTTGTCGTCGGGCATCAGCCGGTAGTAGGAGGCGTTGTCGATGCCGCGCATGGACAGCGTCGGGCCCCGCTCGTTGCCCTCGGCGGTGTGGTTGTAGACCACATCCAGGATCACCTCCAGCCCGGCGTCATGCAGGTGCGCGACCATCTCCTTGAACTCGGCGATCTTGCCGCTGGCGAGGTAACGGGGGTGTGGTGCGAAGAAGGCGATGCTGTTGTAGCCCCAGTAATTGTTCAGGCCTTTGTCCAGTAGGTGCTGGTCGTTGACGAAGGCATGGATCGGCAGCAGCTCGATACTGGAAACGCCCAGCTCTTTGATGTGCTTGAGCAGCTCGTCGTTGGCCAGGCCAGCGAAGGTCCCGCGCAGTTCTTCCGGCACCGCCGGGTGGCGCATGCTGATGCCGCGGGTGTGGGCTTCGTAGAGGATGGTGCGCTCCCAGGGCACCTGCACGCGCTGATCGCGGCCCCAGGTGAAGGCTGGGTCGATGACTTTGCATTTGGGCACGAAGGGCGCGCTGTCGCGTTCATCGAACGACAGGTCGCCGTCGGGGTGGCCGATGGTGTAGCCGAACAGCGCCTCGGACCATTTCAGGCTGCCGACCAGTTGTTTGGCGTACGGGTCGATCAGCAGCTTGTTGGGGTTGAAACGGTGGCCGTTCTCGGGCTCGTAAGGGCCGTAGACGCGGTAGCCGTAGACCAGCCCCGGGTGCGCGTCGGGCAGGTAGCCGTGGTAGATCTCGTCGGTGTATTCCGGCAGCTCGATGCGTTCGATTTCCTGCTCGCCGGTGGAGTCGAACAGGCACAGCTCGACCTTGGTGGCGTTGGCCGAGAACAGGGCGAAGTTGACCCCAAGCCCGTCCCAGGTGGCGCCGAGGGGGAAGGGCATGCCTTCGCGAATGCGCGAGGGGGCGACCGAGCGGGTTTTCTTCGGGGTACGGGGGCTCATGGCAGTCCTCGAGTGACCGTGGTGGAAGGGGGATATGTAGGCCTGACCGGGCCTCTTCGCGGGGC
>NZ_BNTL01000015.1:122880-147176 GCF_022179005.1 Pseudomonas sp. PAGU 2196
CGCGGGGCTTCTTCACAGCTGCAGGTTTTGCAACCGGTTCTGCCGCTACCTTCGGCTTGGCTGCGGCTTTCTTGCGTGGTGCTGCCTTGGGGGCAAGTGCTTCAGCTTCGGCAAGCTTGCGCGCCATCTCCCAGTGGCGCTCCTCCTCACCCACAGGCTTACCTTCCGATTCCCAAATCTGGTAGGCAAATTCACGGATACGTTTCTCATCGACACTCATCATGACGCTCCTGATGCTCAAGATTGTTGTATCAACACATTGACCGGAAATTCCGACAGTACGGCGCTCAACAGCAGCTCCTTTGTAGGGCTGACCGCAGCACTGGGGAAAAGTCCCGTCGAGTTGGCAGGCGACAAGGCAAACGGCAGTATCAGCCGGGTGTCGTCCCAGTTATGGGCCGGGATCAACGGTGTAGGGGCGCCGCCGAGTAGGCTGCTGGCCAGGCGTGGCGCAATGACAATGGCGCGTTCGTCGTCACCCAGGCGGGCAAAGGCAAGGACCTTGTCGGCATGCCTGCCTTGCACGGTCAGCGGCAGGTAGGCGCCACGCCGGAACAGCTCGGCGTGCGCCTGGCGGCAGTCCAGCACCCGCGCGATCAAGGCCTGTTTGATGCGGCCGTCGCGCCAGTGCGCCAGCAGCTCGGCGGGGGCTGTGGCGTCGTCCAGGGTGCGGCGCCTGAGTGCGTAATCGACGGGGCGGCGGTTGTCCGGGTCGACCAGGCTGAAGTCCCAGTATTCGTTACCCTGGTACAGGTCGGGCACGCCGGGCACGGTCATGCGCAACAGCGCCTGGACCAACCCATTGAGTGCGCCAGGGCAGGCGATGAGCTGGGCGGCATCGGCCACGGACTTGCGCAACTGCTGGTTCTCCTCATCCAGCAGCAGGCCGTCGATGTAGCTGGCGCAGGCGGCCTCGTAGGCTTCGTTCGGGGCATTCCAGCTGCTGCGCAACTTGGCTTCACGCAGGGCCTTCTGTTGCCATTGCCGCAGGCGCTCGGCGTACTGGCGCAGGGCGCCGTCATCGTGCAGGTCGAGGTTCAGCGGCCAACTGCCCAGCAGCGTCTGCAGCAGCATCAGCTCATCGCCAGGGCTGGGGGCCAGGCCGTCGTTCAGTTGCGCCCGCAGCGGCGCCGCCAGCTCGCGCCAGTGGTCCACGCGGCTGGCCAGCCACGGGCCGCGTTCGCTGAGCACGGCCAGGCGGGCACGGGTGTCTTCGCCGCGCTTGTGGTCGTGGGTGGCGGTGGCCAGCAGGTTGTCGGGGAAGTCGCGCAGGCGCCGTTGGGCTTCGTTGTGGAACACTTCGCTGCCTGCGCTGAAACGCTCGGCCTCGAAGCCCACATCGTTGCGCGACAGCAACCGGGCGCTGCGGTAGAACGCGGTGTCTTCCACGGCCTTGGCGGCGCTGGGCGCGGTCAGTTGCTGGAAGCGCACACAGGCATGGCGCAAGTGCTTGCGTGGCCGGCCCGGTGGCAGGCGGCGCCAGGGCTGGCCACCGAGCCATTGTTCGAGCTGGTCGAGCAGCGGCCAGTCCGCTTCGCTGAGGTCTTGGCGGGCATTGGCCAGGGCTTGCTGGAAGAAGGCTTCATCCTCGCTAGGGCGGCCGCAGGCGTTGAAGTAGGTGCGGTACACCGGGTAGTGCGCGACCAGCGCCTGCAACGCCCGGCGGATTGCGCCTAGGGTCAGGTCGCGGGTCATCAGGTCGTCGCGGGCCACCTGCAGCAAGGCCTGGGCAACCGATTCGCAGTCACCGGCCAGGCTGGCATTGAGCACCAGGTGGCGTGCCAGGCGCACTTCCTCGGGGAAGTCTGGGCGCTCGCTGACGTTGGCCCACAATTCGGTCAATGGCGCCTCGCCGGTCGGGTCGTGTTGCAACAGCGAGACCTGGTTCATGAACTCGTAGCCGGTGGTGCCGTCGGTAAGCCAGTCCTGGTGCAGGTGCTCGTCAGCGCCGAGGATTTTTTCCACGTAGAGGGGGAAGTGTTCCAGCGCCGCGTTCAGCGGCCGCCGCGCCAATAGGCTGTCGACCCGTCGACGCAGTTTGCGGCAATAGCCGCGGGGGTCGGCCAGGCCGTCGATATGGTCGATGCGCAGGCCATCCACCAGGCCGCGCTCGATCAGCTCGAACAGCTTGGCGTGGGTGGCCTCGAACACCGCTGCGCGCTCGACCCGCAGGCCGCCCAGCTCGTTGATGTCGAAGAAGCGCCGCCAGTTGATGTCGTCGGCGGCGGTGCGCCAGCTGGCCAGGCGATAGGTCTGGCGTTCAAGCAGCAGGTGCAGGCGTTTGAGTCCCGCTTCGCTGCGGCTATCGAACGCGATCAGGGCCGATTCGAGGTCGGCGCCGTCGTTTACCAGGCGCGCCAGCTCAGCCTGCAAGGGCAGGGCATCGTTCAGCGGTTGGGCACTGTCGCTCAGCGCGGTGAAGTGCGCAGCCAACGCCTGCAAGGCGGGCTCTGGGCTTTGCGCGAGGATCCAGCCATAGTCGATTGGGCAGATCGGAAAGCGATGGTCGTAATGGGCAACTTCCAGCACGCCGTGCTGCTTGTCGAAGGTCAACGGGATCTCGCCTTGCTTCAAGGCTGCGCCGTAGTCGCTGCCGAGGAAGGGGAGCAGTAACTGGCCGGCCAGCAGCGGGTCGCTGGAGTGCCACTGAATGTCGAAAAACTCCGCATACGGGCTGCGCCGGCCCCAGGCCAGCAGGCTTTGCCACCAGGGGTTGTCGGCACCGCCCACGGCCATGTGGTTGGACACGGTGTCGAGGATAAGCCCCATGCCGTGCTGGCGCAGGGCAGCGACCAGGCGCTGCAGCGCCGCCTCGCCGCCGAGCTCCGGGTTGACCTGGGTCGGGTCGACCACGTCGTAGCCATGGCGTGAGCCGGCGCGGGCTTTGAGGATCGGCGAGGCATACAGGTGGCTGATGCCTAACTGGGCGAAGTACGGCACCAACGGCACCGCGTGGTCGAGGGTGAAGTCGCTGTGAAATTGCAGGCGTAAGGTCGCGGTCAGGGGTTTCATCGGTCACGCTCCCAGGCTTGTTCGCGGGCCTGGGCCAGCAGTTCCAGACGCCGTGCGGCATCTTCGTCGTCGAGCAGTTCGCGCACCGGCAGGGCAAAGCGCCGGCGCCAGTTGGGGTGGCCTGCGGTGGTGCCAGGCAGGTTGGGTTGCTCGTCGCAGCCCAGCAGGTCTTCGAGGGGCACCAGCACCAGCGGGGCGCGGGTGTGGCCGACGTAGCGGATGGCGGCGTCGATCACGGCGTCGTTATCGGGTAGCGGGCCGTAGTTGGTCTCCAGGGTGCGGCGCAGGCCGTTGTGTTCTTTCTGGCGGTCGTGACGCCACTGCAATTCGGTGGCGGCATCGATCAAGTGCAGGCGATGGAACCAGTCGATGTCGCGGTTTTCCAGCCAGCCGGCCAATGGCGCCAGGTCATGGGTGCCGGTGGTGGCCAGGGCGCTGTCGGGCCAGTCGAGAATGGGCTTGAAGTGGCCAGGTTGGGTCTGTTCGAAAGGCAGCACGCGCATGCCCAGCACGGCCTTGTCGGCCAGCTGTTCGCGCAGGCCTTCGGGCACGGTGCCGAGGTCTTCGCCGAGGATGACCGCCTGGTGCCGAACCGATTCCAGCGCCAGCAGGCGCAGCAGGTCGTCGAGCGGGTAATTCAGGTAAGCGCCTTCGCTGGGTTTGGCGCCACGCGGGATTAACCACAGCCGGCGCAGGCCCATGACGTGGTCGATGCGCAGGCCGCCGGCGTGGGCGAGGTTGGCCCGCAGCATCTCGATGAACGCGCGGTAGCCGTTGCGTTTGAGGCCTTCGGGCGAGAACGCGCAAATGCCCCAGTCCTGCCCCAAACGGTTGAGAATGTCGGGCGGCGCGCCGACCTTGAGGTTGGCCAGCAACTCGTCCTGCCGGCTCCAGGCCTGGCTGCCGGCGCCGTCGGCACCCACCGCCAAGTCGGCGATCAGGCCAATGGTCATGCCATTGCCACGTGCGGCCTCCTGGGCGCGTTGCAGGCTACGTTCGGTCAGCCACTGGCAAAAGGCGTGGAACTCGACCTTGGCCGGGTAGGCGTTGGCGAAGGCTTCGACTTCGGGGTGGTAGGGGTCGTGCCAGGCGCGGGGCCAATTGCGCCAGTCAGCGCCCAGGCCATGCTCCACCGCTTGCGCTTGCAACACTTCGAAGCGGCAATGGTGTTCCAGGGCTTGGCCGGCGGCCGCGCGGTAGCTGTCGAAGTCCTTGCGCAGCGGATGGTCGCCCTGGCTGAAGTCCTGGTACAGGGCTTCGAGCAGGCGCAGGCGAGCAGCAGCGGCGCGCGGCCAGTCGACCAGCGGCTGCTGCTCCAGGTCTTCGAGCACCTGTTCCAAGCCGCAGGCTTCGATCGCCATGCGCACGGCGCGCTCGCCGAACAGCGCGGCTGGGCTGGCATAAAGGGTATTGAGCAACAGGCGGCTGGACGGCGAGTAGGGGCTGTAGTGCTCCTGGTCGATGGCCGACAGCGCGTGAATCGGGCTGATCGCCAAGGCATCGGCGCCGCGCTCGGCGGCGGTGCGCGCCAGTTGTTCCAGTGCCAGGCAGTCGCCATAGCCACCATCGCCAGTGCGCCGCAGGCTGTACAGCTGCACGGCCAGGCCCCAACAGCGTGGGGGCGGTTGCGCCACGCTGTCGGCCAGGCTGTAGCAGCGTGAAGGCGCCACGGCCACGGTGCAGGTGCGGCCGTCGATCGCCAGTGCGTGGTAGCCGAGGGGCAGCTCGGCAGGCAGGCGCCCTTGATTGTCCAGGGTGAGGGTGCGCTGGCTGTTGTCTTCCAAGGTGCAACGCACGGTACTGTTGGCGCTGAAGTAGCGGCCCAGCGCCAGGGGATGGCCAAGCTCGACGGTCAACAAGGGCGGCAGGTGTTCGCTGTCTTCGGCGGCCTCCACGGCGCGCAGGCTGGCTTGGATGGCGTTTTCGTCGGCGGCGGGGTGGCCGAGGCCTTCGAGGACATTGCGCAGTACGTCATCGCTGACTTGCTGCGGCCGGGCATTGGCATCGATCCAGTCGCGGCTAAGCCCGACGCGGGCCGCCAAACGGTGCAGGGCGGTTTCGCTCATGGGCGCTCCTGGCCAGGGGGAAGCAGGCTGACCACGCAGCTGTACGCGGCCAGGGACGTATCGGGGTGGCGGGTGTCACTGCTGTCGAACAGCCGGCTTTCGGCGGGCGGCAGCGCGACGGCTTGGGGGCTTGCGGACAGGTTGAGGTCAATGCGCAAGGTGTTGCCGTCGCCCAACTGCCAACGTGCGGTCAGCGCTTTGTCGCCGTGCACGTCAGCGCCCAGCGCGCGGCTGCCCGGCAAGTGCGGGATGACGTGGCGGCGGCGCAGGTCGAGCAACTGATGATAGAGGCCATGCCAACCGGCAATGACGTCCTTGTTTTGCGGCCGTGACGAGGCGAAGGTTTGCGCGGCATTGGGGTCGGGGATGCGTTCACGCTGCTCGGGGTCGGCGAAGGCGGCGAAGTGGGCGAACTCGCCCCGCCGGCCTTCGCGCACCGCATCGGCCAGTTCGTCATGGAAGTCGGTAAAGAACAGGAACGGGCTGCAACTGCCATCATCCTCACCCATGAACAACAACGGGATCATCGGCGCCAGCAGCAACAGGCCGGTGGCTGCCCGCAAAGCCTGCGGCGGGCAGAGGCGGGTCAGGCGCTCACCCAGTGCGCGATTGCCGATCTGGTCGTGGTTTTGCAAAAACAGCACGAATGCGCTGGGCTCGAGATGCCCGCTTGGCTCGCCACGCGGTGTGCCATGGCGGTTGGCCTGGCCCTGAAACACGAAGCCTTCCGACAGGCAGCGGGCCAACTGGTCGATGGGGCGCTGTTTGTAGTCGGCGTAGTAGCCTTCGGTCTCGCCGGTCAGCAGCACGTGCAGGGCGTTGTGGCCATCGTCATTCCACTGGGCATCGAAACCCTGCTCCAGCAAAAAGGCTTGGTTGTGCTCGTTCTCCAGCACCAGCCAGATATGCCGGCCGGGCGCCACGGCAGCACGCACCCGTTGCGCCAGCTCGACCAGAAAGTCCGGCTGGTCGATGGCATGCACCGCATCCAGGCGCAGGCCGTCGCAGCGGTAGTCGCACAGCCACATCAGGGCGTTCTGGATGAAAAACTCGCGCACTTCTGCGCGGCGGAAGTCGATCGCCGCGCCCCAAGGCGTTTGCCGGTCTTCGCGAAAGAACGGGCTGGCGTACTGGTGCAGGTAATTGCCATCCGGGCCAAAGTGGTTGTAGACCACGTCCACCAACACCATCAACCCTTCGCCGTGCGCCTGGTCGACCAGCGCGCACAGCTGCTGCGGGGTGCCGTAAGTGTTTTGCGGGGCAAAGGGCAGCACGCCGTCGTAACCCCAGTTGCGTTCACCCGGGAACTGCCCCAAGGGCATCAGCTCGATGGCGCTGATGCCGATTTCGGCCAGGCGCGGCAACTGCCGGGCAACCCCGGTGTAACCGTCCAGCACGCCGACGTGCAATTCCTGGATGACCGCCTCATGCCACGGCCGGCCCTGCCAGGGGTGTTGCCAGGCATAGCTGGCAACATCCACCACCTCGCTGGGCCCTTGCACCCCTTTGGGTTGGTAGCGCGACGCGGGGTCGGCGACCAGCAAAGTGCCGTCGACCCGGTAACGATACCGATCACCGGCCTGACACGGGGCAACCCCCGTGTACCAGCCATCATTGTCGGGCAGCAGTGCTACAGCAGGCTGCTGCTCCAGTTCCACGCTCACGCTGCGCGCATCCGGCGCCCAGAGGGCGAAGCGCGCCGACGTGGCGTCCAGCAAGTGTGCGCCATGCCTGTGCATCTTCGGTTCTCCGCTCAGTAATGGCTGACCTGTGCCTGCTTGACCAAGTCCTCGTAAAGGCGGGCGTAGGGTTCCACCGCCTGGCACCAGTTGAACGGCTGGGTCATCGACAGGCAGCGCATGGCGTTGAGCAGGTCTTTCTTGCCGTAGACATAGAAGGCGCGGCTGAGCGCCTCGCGGTAGCTCTCGATGGTCGATTCGTTGAACAGGAAGCCGGTGACACCGCACTCGATGGTGTCGGCCAGGCCACCGGTATTACGCGCCACCGGCAGCGAACCGAAGCGCTGCGCGTACATCTGGCTGAGGCCGCACGGCTCATAGCGCGAGGGCATCAGCAGGAAATCACTGCCGGCGAACATGCGCCGGGCATCGGTTTCGTTGAAGCCGATGCGCACGCCGATGCGGCCTGGGTGACGCAGCGCCAGTTCGCGCATGGCCTGTTCTTCTTCCGGCTCGCCACGGCCGATGATCGCGATCTGCCCGCCTTGCTCGACGATGTAGTCGGCCACGCCCAGGGTCAGGTCCAGGCCTTTCTGGTAGACCAGGCGCGAGACCACGGCAAACAACGGCCCTTCGGAAGGTTCTAGCTCGAACAACTGGCGCACCGCTTCGGCGTTACGCGCCTTGCCGGCCCAGTCGTTGATGCTGAAGTTGTGTTGCAGGTGTTTGTCGGTGGCCGAATCCCAGCTTTCGTCGATGCCGTTGGGGATGCCACCCAACAGGCCTTGCTGGGCCTTGGCCGAGAGGAAACCGTCCAGGCCGCAGCCAAACTCCGGCGTGGTGATTTCCCGGGCATAGGTGGCGCTGACCGTGGTGATATGGCTGGAGTAGGCCAGGCCTGCCTTGAGAAACGACAGCTTGCCGTAGAACTCCATGCCTTCTTGCTGCATGGCGTGTTCGGGGATCGCCAGTTCCGGGCTGCAGCCACGGCTATAGACGCCCTGGTAGGCCAGGTTGTGAATGGTGAACAGGGTGGGCGTGTTCAGCCCGCGCCAATGCATGTAGGCCGGGGCCAGGCCGGCGGGCCAGTCGTGGGCGTGCACCACTTCGGGCTTCCAGTGGATCATGCCTTCGCCTGCGGCAATTTCGGCGGCAGCCAGGCCCAGGCGGGCGAAGCGGATGTGGTTATCGGGCCAGTCGCGACCATTGTTGGCACCATAGGGAGTGCCGTCACGCTGGTACAACTCAGGGCAGATCAACACATAGATGACCAGGCCGTCAGCCAGATCCATGCGCCCGATTTTGCACGGCGGCAGCGCCGCATGGCCGCCCAGTTCGCCGACAATGTGAATCGGGTTGTCGCTTTCCATCACCTGGCGGTAGCCGGGGATCAGTACCCGTACATCATGCAAATGCGCCAAGGCGCGGGGCAGGGCGGCGGAGACATCGCCCAGGCCGCCGGTCTTGACCAGGTCGGCGATCTCCGAGGTGACGAACAGAATCTTGCGTTTGTTCGGGTTGTGCTGGCGCTGGGCGCCGGGTGCCTTGGCTGTCGTGGCGAAATCCGGGGTAAGCGGCTCGCGGTTGTCCGGGTTGAATGAATCTACGTGAGGCTCGACAGCGGCACTGATCATACTTCTCTCCGTCCCTATGCTTGGCCGGGTGCTGGCACCCGTGGTGTTATCTCGTGTTGGTTCTCTCTAATACAAAACTGTGTAGTGCTATCCATGCCCCTGAGTCGTGCGCACAGGCTCAACGCGATCAGCATTCCGGCCGACGGCGATTGGACTGATTGGGGTTGGCGGGCCCTGGCTGGGGAAGCCCCCTTGCACGTGCCCTACTTAATTCCTGACCCACCGCCGTTTGTGAAAGTTCGACTTTTCTACGTCACTCTTCCTCTGAGCAAATGGCGGGCCGAAAGCTGAGTGTAGGAGAGAAGAAGTAAAAAAGGTGACCCACTGGTCACTTTCGTTATGGCTGATTTAGACGCAAACGTTGGCGAATGTGACTGGATGTGAACAGAGTGGTCGAGGGTGGGGCAGGCGGGGAGGGCGGCGCGTCATCATGGGGCGCGTGCGTGTTTTTTCGCCCTCTAATGGGGCGGGTAAAACACGCACGTTGCAGGTGTCTTGCTAACGCGACCTCAGCGTTGTGGCAACAGTGAGGAGTGGTGGTGGCTGATTAGCCAGGCCTGTCCGTCCCAGCGGTAGGTGAAGGTGTAGCGCGCCGGTACCTGCTTGCCGTTGGCGGCAAAGTTGAAGGTGTACAGCCCTGCCAGGGTCATCTTGTTGCAACCAGGGGTCAGGTGAAGCGTGTCCAGCGTGCCACTTGGCCGATCAGCAAGAAAGTGCTGAAAGTAGTCGATTCGCTCGTCGGGGGTCAGCCGAGGCACCTTCGACACCGTGGGCAGCAATACCGCATCGTCGCTGTACAGTTTGGCGACGGCCGCCGCATCGCCAGTCTGCAGGCTGGCATTCCATTGCTCGAACAAGGCGCGGGACTCGGCCTCAGTCAGCGTCTGGCATTGTTGTGGCGGGTTTGCTTGTGGCGTGCTCGCCTGCGCCGGCAGGCAGGCGATGAGCAGGGCGGCAGGGAGCAAATAGGCAACGGGGGACATACGCGTATCCATCGGCGGATGCAGGCTCCGGAGCGGGCCTGCGGCGGATGCTACGGTAAGGAGGGCGTGCCCCCGTCAACGAGTAGAAAGTTCGTCAGCGGCTGACGGATTTTTCGCCAATATTGGCTTGTTCCAGCATCTGGCTGAGTTGCGCGACACGTTGTTGCAGCTGATCGCGTTCTTGCTTCAGGCGGGCCAGTTCATCACGGCGCACTGAGACGTAGAGTGTCTGGATGGGAGTCGCTGGCATCAAAGTACCCATTGCACACCTCGCAATTGGTGGAGACATTTTCAAGCGTAGTCGCTTCATGCGGGGCGCATTCTGAATTCTTTCACCGCCCGTGGGAACTTTTTTGTTTATGGTGGTCTTGCCGTTCGTCGCTGAACCCTTCGGCGGTACGCTGGACTAATCTGAAACGCTGAACTGTAGTCGTCATCTATTTCGCAAGGGGAGCATCGGCTCATGCAACTGGGAATCGTCGGGCTGGGCCGCATGGGCGGCAATATTGCAAGGCGCCTGATGCGCGCCGGCCACCGCACCGTGGTGCACGACCGCAACCGTGAGGCCATCGTGGGGCTGGAGGGCGAGGGAGCCCAAGGTGCGCACGACCTCGGTGCACTGGTACAGAAACTCAAGGCACCGCGCGCCGTGTGGGTGATGCTGCCGGCTGGGGAGCCTACCGAGCAGACCATCGCGCAACTGGCCGAGCTGCTGGAACCGGGCGATGCGATCATCGACGGGGGCAACACCTTCTATAAAGACGACATGCGCCGTGCGGGCGAACTGGCCAAACGTGGCCTGCATTACCTGGACGTCGGTACCTCAGGTGGTGTGTGGGGGCTGGACCGTGGCTACTGCATGATGATCGGTGGCGAAAAGGACGTGTTTGAACGCCTGGAGCCGCTGTTCAAGGCGTTGGCACCCGGTGTTGGCGACATCCCGCGCACCCATGGCCGTGAAGGCGAGCACCAGCGCGCCGAGCATGGCTACATTCACGCCGGCCCGCCCGGCGCCGGTCACTACGTGAAAATGGTCCACAACGGCATCGAATACGGCCTGATGCAGGCCTACGCCGAAGGCTTCGATTTGCTGCGCAGCAAAGGCGGCAACGAGCTGCCGGAAGACCAGCGTTTCGACCTCAACGTGGCCGAAATCGCTGAGGTCTGGCGTCGTGGCAGTGTGGTGACTTCGTGGCTGCTTGACCTCACCGCTGACGCCTTGGTAGCCGACCCGCAGTTGGCGCAGTTCAGTGGTTCGGTGTCGGACAGTGGCGAAGGCCGCTGGACCATCGACGCCGCCGTTGAGCAAGCCGTGCCAGTGCCAGTGCTGTCCAGCGCGCTGTTCGCTCGCTTCCGCTCGCGCCAGCAGCAGGGCACTTACGGTGACAAGATCCTCTCGGCCATGCGCCTGGGCTTCGGTGGCCATGTCGAGAAGAAAGGCGAATGACTAAACAGACGATCCCTGCTGCACCGCCTTGTACCTTGTTCCTGTTTGGCGCCAATGGCGACCTGGTCAAGCGCCTGTTGATGCCGGCGCTGTACAACCTTAGCCGCGACGGGTTGCTGGACCGCAACCTGCGCATTGTCGGCGTCGACCACAATGCGGCCACTGCCGAAGCGTTCGCCGACCGGCTGCACGCGTTCATGCTGGAGCGGGACAAGGGCAGTGAGGGGGGCGCCAAGTGCCTGGACGAGAAGCTCTGGGCGCGCCTGGCCAAACAGCTCGACTACCAGACCGGCGACTTCCTGGACCCGGCCACTTACCAGGCCATCGCCAAGCGCATCGACTCGACCCGGCATGGCAACGCGATTTTCTACCTGGCGACATCCCCGCGCTTCTTCCCCGAAGTGGCCCAACGCCTGGGCGAGGCCGGCTTGCTCGATGAGTCCGGCGGGGGCTTTCGTCGGGTCGTGGTGGAGAAACCTTTCGGGACCGACCTTGCCAGCGCCGAGGCACTCAACGCCTGTTTGCTGAAGGTGATGGGCGAGCGGCAGATCTACCGCATCGACCATTACCTGGGTAAAGAGACGGTGCAGAACATCCTGGTCAGCCGCTTCTCCAACGGCCTGTTCGAATCGTTCTGGAACAACCACTACATCGATCATGTGCAAATTACCGCCGCCGAGACCGTTGGCGTCGAGACCCGGGGTGCGTTCTATGACAACACCGGGGCCCTGCGCGACATGGTCCCCAACCACTTGTTCCAGTTGCTGGCGATGGTCGCCATGGAGCCGCCGGCCGCCTTTGGCGCCGATGCAGTGCGTGGCGAAAAGGCCAAGGTGATCGGCGCCATTCGCCCGTGGTCGACGAAGATGGCGCTGAAGAACTCCGTGCGTGGTCAGTACAGCGTTGGCAAGCAGGGGCGTAAGCGCTTGGCCGGTTATCGCCAGGAGGCCAACGTGGCGGAAAACAGCCAAACCGAAACCTACGTGGCGCTGAAGGTGATGATCGACAACTGGCGCTGGGCCGGCGTGCCGTTCTACCTGCGTACCGGCAAGCGCATGAGCGTGCGCGACACCGAGATCGCCATCTGCTTCAAGCCTGCGCCCTATGCACAGTTTCGCGAGTCGGAACTGGAACGGCCCAAGCCCAACTACCTGAAAATCCAGATCCAGCCCAATGAGGGCATGTGGTTCGACTTGCAGGCCAAGCGCCCAGGGCCGGAGCTGGTGATGGAGAATGTCGAGCTGGGTTTTGCCTACAAAGACTTCTTCAAGATGACCCCGGCGACGGGCTACGAGACGCTGATCTACGACTGCCTGACCGGCGACCAGACCTTGTTCCAGCGCGCCGACAACATCGAGAACGGCTGGCGCGCGGTGCAGCCGTTTCTCGATGCCTGGGCCAAGGAAGGGGAGGTGCATGAATACCCGGCGGGTGAGGATGGGCCTGAGGCTGGCAATGAACTGTTGACCCGGGACAAGCGGGAATGGCACCGCCTGGGGTGACCTGATCAAGCGGTGTTGCCTGTGCCCGCGAAGAGGCCAATAAAGGCAACAGACCCGGCTCAATTGAAGGAGATCCAATGCCCGCAGCTATCGAAGACTACGCCCTGCTCGGCAATTGCCGCAGTGCCGCCCTGGTCAGCCGGGATGGCTCGCTCGACTGGCTGTGCCTGCCGCGCTTCGACGCCCCGGCGGTATTCGCAGCGCTGCTAGGCAACGATGAAAACGGCCGTTGGCGACTGGCACCCTGCGACCCGGTCGAACACACCAGCCGGCAATACCTGGACGACACCCTGGTGCTGGAAACCACGTGGGTCACCACCTCAGGCCGGGCTCGCGTGCTGGACTTGATGCCTTTGGGCGAGGTCAACGCGGTCATCCGCATCGTCGAAGGCCTGGCTGGCGAAACCAACTTCGAAATGGACCTGGTGATGCGTTTCGACTACGGCCGCAGCGTGCCGTGGGTGGAACGGCTCGACCCCTTGACCCTCAGCGCCGTCGCCGGCCCAGACCGGCTGATCCTCAGCAGCACCGTGCCCCCGCATGCCCGCGACCACCACACCGTTGCACGTTTTCGCGTGCGTGCCGGTGAACGCCAGGTCTTCAGCCTGCGCCACCAGCCCTCGCACCTGCCTGTTCAGCCCGATTGCGATGTCGACACCGCGCTGGGGCAAACCATCGACCAATGGCAGGCCTTTGCCGCCCGCTGCCCGGAGGTCGGCCCCTATACCGCCCTGGTGCGTCGTTCGCTGCTCACGCTCAAGGCGATGACCTACGCGCCCACCGGCGGGATCGTTGCCGCGGTTACCACGTCGTTGCCCGAACGTATCGGCGGTGAACGCAACTGGGACTACCGCTTCTGCTGGCTGCGCGACGCCACCATGACCTTGTTGGCGTTCATGAACCTTGGCTACTTCGACGAAGCCCAGGCCTGGCGTGAATGGCTGCTGCGTTCGGTCGCCGGCAACCCCGAGCAGATGCAGATCATGTACGGCTTGGCCGGCGAGCGCGACCTGCAGGAATACACCTTGCCGTGGTTGGCCGGTTACGAGCACTCGCAGCCGGTGCGGGTGGGCAACGCGGCGTCGGGGCAGCGGCAGCTGGATATCTACGGCGAACTGGCCGATGCCATGAGCCAGGCAATCAAAGGCGGTTTGCCCCGCCACCCACGCAGCGCCGCGATTGCCCGGTTGATCCTGCCGTATGTCGAGCGCATCTGGCGCGAGCCCGATGAAGGCATCTGGGAAGTGCGCGGCGGCAGGCAGCATTTCGTGCACTCCAAGGTGATGGCCTGGGTAGCATTCGACCGCGCCGCAGGGTTGGCCGACACCACCGAAGAAGACCGCGCGCGCGGGCGGCATTACCGCCAGGTGGCGGATGAGATCCATCGGGAAGTGTGTGAGAACGGGCTGGACCCCAGCGGCACATTTTTCGTGCAGGCCTATGGCGCCAACGAGTTGGACGCCAGCCTGCTGCACATCGCCTTGACCGGTTTTTTGCCAGCGGATGACCCTCGTTTTCTGCGTACCCTGCAGGAAATCGAGCAGCGTCTGCTGAAAAATGGCTTGCTGTTGCGCTATGACACCGACAGCTGCAGCGATGGCCTGACCCCGGGCGAGGGCACCTTCCTGGTGTGTTCGTTCTGGCTCGCCGACGTCTATGTCCTGCTGGGCCGGCAAGCGCAGGCGCAAGCCTTGTACGAACGGCTGAGCGGCCTGTGCAACGACCTGGGTTTGCTGGCGGAGCAGTACGACCCGGCCGGCAAGCGAATGCTGGGCAACTTCCCACAGGCGTTCAGCCATATCGGCATCATCAACACGGCACTGAACCTGCACCGTGCGCAGTGCCCGGCGCGGGACCGGGCGCGGTGTGGATAGTGTGCTACCTGCATGTGTTCTGGTCTCAATCAGTGTGTGACGCATGGCGTCACATATGATACTTTGCCATGTGTGATGCATAGGGTCACGCTATGCCTGTCTCCCAAATGGACGCGGCGAGCTACCCATGATCATCAGTTTTCGACACAAGGGATTGAGAATCTTCATGAAACAGGCAACACCCGAGGGATCCAGGCCACTCATGCCAATCGCTTGAAGCGTCAGTTGCAGTTCCTCGACCGGGCCATGACTGCGCAGGATTTGAGCCTGCCGGGATGGCAGTTGCACCCACTAAAGGGTGAGTTATCGGGCTTCTGGTCAGTCAGTGTTTCGGGTAACTGGCGGCTGATTTTTCGTTTTGTGGGTTCGGATGTCGAACTGGTTGATTACCTTGATTATCACTGAACAGGAGGGCTGATCATGCCTTTGCACAATCCGCCACACCCCGGCGAAACCTTGCGTGAGGACGTTCTGCCGGCGTTGGGCCTGACGGTGAAAGCCTTTGCGTCGCACCTGGGGTTCTCGCGTGAAGCGCTTTCTCGGGTGTTGCATGGCCGTGCCGCAATGTCTCCAGACCTCGCATTACGCCTGGAAATGGCCGGTATCAGTACGGCCAGGCTCTGGCTTGCCATCCAGGCCGATTACGACATTTGGCAAGCGCGTCACCGTCAGCAGCCCATGGTCACGCGATTGTTCCAGGCTGCCTGATTCGATTGGGCGAAACGACCGGAGTAGACTGGGGCAATTACCTCTCTCAGCAAGGACTATGCATGAGCGTTCGTGGCCACGATCGGCAGATCGACAACATCGAATTCAACGTCGGCGATATCGCACGGAGCAAGGCTTTTTACGGCAGCGTGTTCGGCTGGCGTTTCACCGATTACGGGCCTAGTTACACGGAGTTCAGCGATGGTCGCCTGACCGGGGGCTTTACCACGGGTGAGCCGGTGCGCCCGGGTGGCCCGCTGGTCATCCTGTATGCGGACGATCTGCAGGCAACGCAGCAGCGGATCGAGGCGGCGGGGGCGGTGATCAGCCGGGCGATGTTTGCGTTCCCGGGGGGCCGCCGGTTCCATTTCGTGGACCCGGACGGCTATGAACTGGCGGTGTGGACGGCCCAACCTTAATGGCCAACCACAAGATTGAGATCCGTCGGCGCAATATCGAGAAAATTCTTCAGGCGGCGGAAAAGGTGTTCGCCGAAAAAGGCTACGGCGCTACCTCTATGGGCGATATCGCCGAACAGGCCGAATTGCCGCGCTCCAACCTGCATTACTACTTCAGTACCAAGGACGAACTGTTCCGCGCGGTGCTGCAGGACCTGCTGGACGTGTGGAAGCAGGACGCGCTGTGCTTCGAAAATTTCGATGACCCGCGGGTGGTGCTCACCAGTTACATCCGGGCCAAGATGGGCCACTCGCGCTCTCGCTCGCTGGGTTCCAAGATCTGGGCTGAGGAAATGCTGCACGGGGCGCCTGTGCTGGGCGTGAGCCTGGATGAAAGCCTTGTGCCGTGGGCAAAGCTGAAGGAGGCCAAGATCCGCCGTTGGGTGGAAGAGGGCCGCATCCTGCCGGTGGAGCCGTCTGCACTGCTGTACATGATCTGGGCATCGACCCAGCATTATGCGGACTTCGGTTATCAGGTGGCGTTGCTCAATGGCGGCGAGGCATTGTCGGACAGGGCGTTTGAAAACGCGGTGCAGACGGTGACCAGCGTCATCCTGCGCGGCATTGGGTTGGAACCTTGAATATGAGCTTGAGTGAACGGGCTGTACGCAGCATCCACGATGTACATGATCTGATCCATGCCGTATTCACCCGGCCCGCTGCGCAGACCGAGGCGCTTCGCAGCGAGTTGATGGCGGTGTTTGCCGACAACTTCAGTATGGTCACCACGGCGGGCGGGATTGTTGATCGCCAGCAGGTGGGGCAGTTGTTCGAGCGGGGGGCCGGCGCTCGGCCAGGGCTGGAAATCGAGGTCAGTGACGTGCAGGTAGTGTGGCAGGCGGGTGCGAGTGTGGCGGTGCGCTACAAGGAGACCCACCGGTTGCAGGGGCAGGAGACTGCGCGGTATTCGTTGGCGATTGTTGAGTGTGACGGGCAGCGGGTGGTGTGGGTGTACCTGCATGAGACGGCGGTGGTTTGACCAGAGTTGGGGCCGCTTCGCAGCCCTTCGCGGGGCAAGCCCGCTCCCACAGGATTTCTGCCTGCCTGAAAAAGCACACAACGCCTGTGTGAGCGGACTTGCCCCGCGAAGGGCTGCGCAGCGGCCCCGGCCTTTTCAGCCTCAGCTCGCCTCGCGATAGGGGTTACGCGGATCCTGTGTCCAGTTCAGGTAAGGCTTGCCGGTATCCTGCGCCACCATGTCGATGCAGTTTTCCACCGGACAGGTGATCTGGCACAGGTTGCAGCCCACGCATTCCTCCTCAATCACGCTGTAGACGTGGGTGCCATCGGCCTTGGCCGTGCTGGCAATGGCCTGGTGCGAGGTATCTTCACAGGCGATATGGCAGCGACCGCACCCAATGCAGGCGTCCTGGTCAATGTGCGCCACTGACTTGTAGTTGATGTCCAGGTACTTCCAGTCGGTGGTGTGCCCCACCGCCTGGCCTCTGAACGCTTCCAGGTTGCGGTGCCCATGCTGGTCCATCCAGCGCGCCAAGCCATCTTTCATGTCTTCGACAATGCGGAAGCCGTGCAGCATCGCCGCCGTGCATACCTGCACGGCGCCACTGCCCAGGGCAATGAACTCGGCCGCGTCTCGCCAGTTGCCGATGCCGCCGATGCCACAAATGGGCAAGCCGCGCGTTTGCGGGTCGCGGGCGATTTCCGCGACCATGTTCAGCGCGATCGGCTTGACCGCCGAACCGCAATAGCCGCCATGGGTGCTCTGGTCGCCGACAATGGGGTGGGCCACCATGCGGTCCAGGTCCACGCTGGTGATCGAGTTGATGGTGTTGATCAGCGACACCGCATCCGCTCCGCCACGGTGCGCGGCGCGGGCCGACTGGCGAATGTCGGTGATGTTGGGCGTGAGTTTTACGATCACCGGCAGGGCGCAATAGGTCTTGCACCAGCGGGTGACCATCTCCACATATTCCGGTACCTGGCCGACCGCCGCGCCCATGCCGCGCTCAGGCATGCCGTGGGGGCAGCCGAAGTTCAGCTCGATACCATCAGCGCCCGTGGCCTCCACCAGGGGCAAGATGAACTTCCAGGATTCTTCCTCGCACGGCACCATCAACGACACGATCAGCGCACGGTCGGGCCAGTCCTTCTTCACCTGGGTGATCTCGCGCAGGTTGATCTCCAGCGAGCGGTCGGTGATCAGTTCGATGTTGTTGATCCCCTGCACCTGGCGGTTGGGGCCGTAGTGCGCCGAGTAGCGCGACGACACGTTGACCGCCGCCGGGTCTTCGCCCAGGGTTTTCCAGACCACACCGCCCCAGCCAGCCTCGAAGGCGCGGACCACGTTGTAGGCCTTGTCAGTGGGGGGCGCCGAGGCGAGCCAGAACGGGTTGGGTGCCTTGATGCCGGCAAATTCGATAGACAAGTCGGCCATTTACGCTGCCTCCACGTTGAGCATGAGTTGGGCATGGATGGCTTCAGCGGCCAGCTTGCCGTGCTGCACAGCCTGGACGGTGAGGTCCTGGCCCAGGGCGGTACAGTCGCCGCCCGCGTAGACGCCCGCCAGGCTGGTGCACATGTGCGCATCGACGCGGATGCGTTCACCCTCGCGGGCCAGTTGCGCCGCCACGGGGTCGGCGAGGCTGGCGTCATCGAAGCGTTGGCCGATGGCCTTGAAGATCGCATCGGCGGCCAGCTCGAAGGTTTCGCCGGTGTCGCGCAGGCGCCCGTCGGCAAGCTCGGTGCGGGCGAAGCGCATGCCGCGCACCTGGCCGGCATCGTCCAGCAGTACCGCCTCGGGGCGCGCCCAGGTGTGCAGGCGTACCTGATTGGCCTTGGCAATATCCTGCTCGTGGTCGGTGGCGCCCATGTCGGCGTGGCCGCGGCGGTACACCAGGTTGACGTCACGGGCACCCAGGCGGCTCATCTGCACGGCCATGTCGATGGCGGTGTTGCCGGCGCCGATCACCAGGCAGCGGTCAGCCAGCGGCAGTTGGCTCAGGTCATCGGCCTGGCGCAGCTCGCGGATGTACTGCGTGGCGGCGAGCACCCCAGGTGCCTCTTCATCGGCCAAGCCGAGCTGGCGCACCGCATTCAGGCCCAAGCCCAGGAACACCGCGTCGTATTGATCGCGCAGCTCGCCCAGGCCAAGGTTGTCACCCAGGCGTTGGCCGTGGCGGATTTCGATGCCACCGATCCCCAGCAGGAAGTCCACTTCGCGCTGGGCGTAATCGTCTACCAGTTTGTAGCGGGCGATACCGTATTCGTTGAGGCCACCGGCTTTTTCGCAGGCTTCGAACACCACCACGTCATGCCCATGCATGGCCAGGCGGTGCGCGCAGGACAACCCAGCAGGGCCGGCGCCGACCACGGCGATGCGCTTGCCGGTAGCGGGGGAGCGGGTGAAGGGGTGCTCGGTGAAGTGCGCATTGTCCAGGGCGTAGCGTTGCAACTGGCCGATCAGCACCGGTGCGCATTCCTGGGCGTTGTTGCGTACGCAGGCCTGTTGGCAGAGGATTTCGGTCGGGCAGACACGGGCGCAACTGCCGCCGAGAATATTGGCCGAGAGAATGCGTTCGGCGGCGCCTTGCAGGTTCTCGTCACTGATGCGGTGGATGAACGAGGGAATGTCGATTTCGCTGGGGCACGCATTGACGCAGGGCGCGTCGTAGCAATACAGGCAGCGTGCGCTCTCCACGGCGGCCTGGCGGGCGGTGAGGGGAGGGGCGAGATCGCCGAAGCGCTCGGCCAGCTGGTCGGCGCCGGCCCGGGGGCGCGGCAAGTGGTTCAGGGCATCGATCACGGTTGTAGCCTCTCTTTTCTTTTTTGGATGTGGCAGTCAACGGCAATACGGCGCCGCCCGGCCTCTTCAGGGCCGGTACGGCAGTGCAGGTGCAGTGCGGGTAATGCTCAGCGCTGAACGGGTGTCGGGCGCTGCTGCTCGGCGCGGCGGCCCAACACCTCGTACACCGAGGGGTAGGCCGGGCGCTCCACGTAACGACCGGCGCCAGGTTCGGCGCGCAAGTCGCCATCGGCCCACAGCACACGGCCCTGGCTGATGGTGTGGCTGGGGATGCCGCGAACGGTGCGGCCTTCGAAAATGTTGAAGTCCACGCGCTGGTGGTGGGTTTGCGCCGAAATCGTCCGCGTGCCCTGCGGGTCCCACAGCACCAGGTCAGCGTCGGCACCGACGCGAATCGCGCCCTTGCGCGGGAACAGGTTGAAGATCTTGGCCGTGTTGGTGGAGGTCAGCGCGACGAATTCCTGCATCGACAAGCGGCCACTGTTGACACCGGCATCCCACAGCACCGCCATGCGGTCCTCGATACCGGCGGTGCCATTGGGGATGCGGCTGAAGTCGTCGCGGCCCATGGCTTTTTGTTCGGCGCAGAAGCAGCAGTGGTCGGTGGCGGTGGTGTGCAGGTTGCCCGACTGCAGGCCGCGCCACAGGGCTTCCTGGTGTTCCCGCGGGCGGAAGGGCGGGCTCATTACATAGCCTGCGGCCGTGGCCCAATCCGGATTGCGGTAGACGCTGTCGTCGAGCAGCAGGTGGCCTGGCAGTACCTCACCGTACACCGGCTGGCCTTTGGCCCGGGCGTAGGTGATCTCGTCCAGGGCTTCGCGGCTCGAGATGTGCACCACATACAGTGGCGTACCGATGGTTTCGGCAATACGGATAGCCCGGCTGGCCGCCTCGCCTTCGACCTGCGAAGGGCGCGACAGCGGGTGTGCCTCTGGCCCGGTCAGGCCTTGGGCCAGCAGCTTTTTCTGCAGGTGGTACACCAGCTCGCCGTTCTCGGCATGCACGGTAGGCACCGCGCCCAGTTGCAGGCAGCGCTCGAAGCTGGCGACCAAGGTATCGTCGGCCGCCATGATGGCGTTCTTGTATGCCATGAAGTGCTTGAAGCTGTTCACCCCGTGGTTGGCCACCAGCTCGCCCATCTCTTCTGCGACTTGCTCGCTCCACCAGGTGATGGCGACGTGGAAGCCGTAGTCGGAAGCACTCTTTTGCGCCCAGCCACGCCAGGTGTGAAAGGCCTCCAGCAATGACTGCTGCGGGTTGGGGATGACGAAGTCGATGATCGAGGTGGTACCACCGGCCAGGCCAGCGGCGGTGCCGCTGAAGAAGTCTTCGCTGGCCACGGTGCCCATGAAGGGCAGCTGCATGTGGGTGTGCGGGTCGATGCCGCCGGGCATCAGGTACTGGCCACTGCCGTCGAGGATTTCGCAGTCGGTGGGCGGTTCGAGGTTTGCGCCAATGGCCGCTATCACGCCATCGACACACAGGACATCGGCGGTGTAACGCTCTTCGTGGGTGATCACGGTGGCACCACGGATCAACAGGGACATGCCGTCTTCCTCGCAGGCTGACCGGTCTGGGCCGGTTCTTGAATTGTTATACGCCAGTGACTGCCGGTGATCGAAGGGTAGCCTACAATCCTGTCAGACCTGACAAGAATGGAATCTAGATGGTGATTTGGGATTGTTCAAGAAAATAATTTATGAGCTTATAACTTTCATAACTTATTGATATTTAGATAATTATTGTTTGAATCACCAAAATGGTGAGGCCTTTCACCATTTTGACGCACTTGACAAGAAGCCAAATTGGTCAAGATTTTCCATGCAAAATCAGCTGCTTGATAGCGGGCCAGAAGACGCCTGCCGCGCGGTTGAAAAAACAGGCTGCACCGGTTTGAAACACGCGCCGGGCGCAAGCCTGGCTTGAGCGGGCGCAACAGGCAGGCGAAGGGATAACCGTGCTTTCGCTTTGCGTCGATAAATGCCTTGCAGTTCAGTTGATTACCTCCGGTCGGCGGCGGCCACCCGGGACGGCTCAGGCCAACCCGGCACGTAATTTGAGTACGGCCACAACCGCCAGGCCGGACCGGAGGAGCAGTACTGGTGGTGTGTGTACTCCGGCCATCGCTTTAGCCCGATGAGCAAACAATTAGAAAAACCTGGAGAAGGCCCCATGCAACAGAGCAGATCGCAAGTGATCGAGCAGGATGGCCTGTTCGAGCTGGAGGCAGGCACTGACGTGCTCGACAGCTCGCGCTACAACCACGACATCGCACCCACCAAGGTGCACCAACGCACCTGGAACAAATGGCACATCACCGCCCTGTGGGTGGGTATGTCCATCTGCGTGCCCACCTACACCCTCGGCGGCGTGCTCACGGCCTACTTTGGCCTGAGCGTGGGCGAGGCGCTGCTGGCGATCCTGCTGGCCAACCTCATCGTGCTGATCCCGCTGACCCTCAACGCGTTCCCTGGCACCAAGTACGGCATCCCGTTTCCGGTGCTGTTGCGTTCCTCGTTTGGCATCCTCGGCTCGAACGTGCCGTGCTTGATTCGCGCGGTGGTGGCCTGCGGCTGGTTCGGTATCCAGACGATGTTCGGCGGCCTGGCCATTCACCTGTTCCTCGGCTCGATGTTCGATGGCTGGAAGGCCCTGGAGGGCACCGGGGAGGTGATCGGCTTCATGATCTTCTGGGCCCTCAACCTGTGGGTGGTGTTGCGCGGGGCGGAGTCGATCAAGTGGCTCGAAACGCTTTCGGCGCCGCTGCTGGTGGCGGTGGGCGTGGGCCTGCTGGTCTGGGCACTGCCGCACATGTCGATGACCGAGTTGCTGGCGCAGCCGCCCAAGCGGCCAGAGGGCGCCAGCGTGGTCAGCTACTTCTGTGCCGGGCTCACCGCCATGGTCGGTTTCTGGGCCACGCTCTCGCTGAACATTCCCGACTTCAGCCGGTACGCCAAAAGCCAGAAGGACCAGATACTGGGGCAGATCTTCGGCCTGCCGCTGACCATGTTCCTGTTCGCGGCATTGGGCGTGGTGCTGACTGCAGCCTCCGCGTCGCTGGTGGGTGAAACGGTGTCTGACCCGGTCAGCCTGATCGGCAAGATCCAAAGCCCGGGCTGGGTGGCGCTGGCGATGGCGTTGATCGTGATCGCCACGTTGTCGACCAACACGGCGGCGAACATCGTTTCGCCCACCAACGACTTCCAGAACATCGCGCCGCGCCTGATCGGGCGTAGCCGCGCAGTGTGGCTGACCGGGTTTATCGGCTTTGCGCTGATGGGCCATGAACTGCTCAAGAAGCTGGGCTGGATCGTCTCGGACCTGAGCCTGGAAAGCGTTTATTCGAACTGGTTGCTGGGTTACTCGAGCCTGCTCGGGCCGATTGCCGGAATCATGGTGGTGGACTATTTCCTGATCCGTCGCCAGCGCCTGGATTTGGCTGGGTTGTACCGCGATGACGTGTATCCGGCCTGGAACTGGGCTGGGTTCGCCGCCTTCGGCGTCCCGGTGGCGCTGACCGTGATGTCGATCGGCAACAGCAGCTTCAGCTGGTTCTACGACTATGGCTGGTTCACCGGCTCGCTGCTGGGTGGGGCGTTGTATTACGTCCTCGGTGGCTTGGCGGCGCGCAGCCCGGCGCGGTTGGCCAAGCCGTTGCCGTGATACCGAGTTTGCCTCTTCGCGGGCAAGCCCACTCCCACAGGCCACCGCACGTTCAATGTGGGAGCGGGCTTGCCCGCAAAGAGGCCCTGATAAACAACAAAAAAGCCTGAGGGGAAAACCCATGACTCCAGTCCACGATATCCTCAAGACCACCGCCCGCCACGTCGACAGCGCACGCCTGTGGCAATCGCTGATGGACCTTGCCCGCCTCGGCGCCACGGCCAAAGGCGGTGTTTGCCGGCTGGCGCTGACCGACCTCGACCGCCAGGCCCGCGACCTCTTCGTCGAGTGGTGCGAGGCGGCCGGTTGCACTGTGAGTGTCGATGCGGTCGGCAATATTTTCGCCCGCCGCCCGGGGCGCAACCCCAAGCTGCCACCGGTGATGACCGGTAGCCATATCGATACCCAGCCCACCGGCGGCAAGTTTGATGGCTGCTATGGGGTGATGGCCGGGCTGGAGGTGATCCGCACCCTCAACGATCTGGGTGTGGAAACCGAAGCGCCGCTGGAAGTGGTGGTATGGACAAACGAGGAGGGTTCGCGCTTTGCCCCTTGCATGATGGGCTCTGGGGTGTTCGCCGGTAAGTTCACGCTGGAAGAGACGCTGGCCAAGCGTGATGCACAGGGGGTGAGTGTTGGCGAGGCGCTCGATGCCATCGGCTACGCCGGCCAGCGCGCGGTACTCGGCCACCCAGTGGGGGCTTATTTCGAAGCGCATATCGAGCAGGGGCCGATCCTTGAAGACCAGGCCAAGACCATCGGCGTGGTGTTGGGTGCCCTGGGCCAGAAGTGGTTCGACCTGACCCTGCGCGGGGTCGAAGCCCATGCCGGCCCAACGCCCATGCACTTGCGCAAGGATGCCTTGGTGGGCGCTGCCGCGGTGGTCGAGGCAGTCAACCGTACGGCCCTTGGGCACCAGCCACATGCCTGTGGCACGGTGGGTTGCCTGCAGGCCTACCCGGGGTCACGCAACGTGATCCCGGGTGAGGTGCGCATGACCCTGGACTTCCGTCACCTTGAAGGCGAGCAACTGGACGCGATGATTGCCGAAGTGCGCGGGGTGATCGAAAGCACCTGCGCCAAGCATGGCCTGGCGCATGAGCTGATCCCTACGGCGGACTTCCCGGCGCTGTATTTCGACAAGGCCTGCGTCGATGCTGTGCGCGATTCGGCAGGTGCGCTGGGCCTGCCGCACATGGATATCGTCAGTGGAGCGGGGCATGACGCGATCTTCCTGGCCGAATTGGGGTCAGCGGGGATGATCTTCGTGCCTTGCGAGAATGGCATCAGCCACAACGAAATCGAGAACGCCACACCGGAGGACCTGGCGGCGGGGTGTGCGGTGTTGTTGCGGGCGATGCTGGCGGCGTCGGAGGCGATTGCCAGTGGGCGGTTGGCGGCGTAGGGGCGGTATGTCTTGAGGGGGGGCGACTGACAGGTGCCTGGCGGGAGGTTTGGGGCGCCTACAAGATCGAGCGCCGCCCGCGCGGCGCTCGATCTCATAGGC
>NZ_BNTL01000016.1:0-43105 GCF_022179005.1 Pseudomonas sp. PAGU 2196
GCAAGGCCGCTCCTACAAAAAAGATCACATGCCCCGGACTTGTCAGATCGCCGTAGCCCCACCATCCACTGTCAAGCTGTGCCCCGTGGTGAAGGCTGCCCCATCGCTGCACAGGTACAGCACCGCACTGGCAATCTCCTCCACCTTGCCGATACGCCCCACCGGGTGCATCGCCGCCGCGAATTCCGCCTTGCGCGGGTCCGCTTCATAGGCACGGCGGAACATGTCGGTATCGATCACCGCCGGGCACACCGCGTTAACCCGGATGCCCTTCTTCGCATACTCGATGGCCGCCGACTTGGTCAGGCCGATGACCGCGTGCTTGGAGGCACTGTAGATGCTCATCTTCGGCGCCGCCCCCAGCCCCGCCACCGACGCAGTATTGACGATCGCCCCACCGCCCTGGGCCAGCAGCAATGGCAACTGATACTTCATGCACAGCCACACCCCTTTGACGTTGACGCCCATGATGGCGTCGAACTGCGCCTCGCTGCCCTCGGCCAAGCGGCCCTGCTCGATCTCGATACCGGCATTGTTGTAGGCATAGTCCAAGCGGCCATAGGCGGCGATGAGCTGCTCATGCAGCTGGCGCACATCCGCCTCCCGGGTGACGTCGCAGGCGATGAGCATCGCGTCACCGCCAGCCTCGTGAATCAACGCCACCGTGGCCTCACCGCCGACCGGGTCGAGGTCGGCCACCACCACCTTCAAGCCTTCACGGGCGAAGGCCAGCGCCGTTGCCCGGCCGATACCTGCGGCGCCACCGGTGACCAGGGCTACCTGGCCGGAAAAGGTCATGCTCATCGTTTGCTCCTGGTTGTTGTTTGGGGGATTGCATCAGGGCCGCTAGGTGCAGGGCTGGAGAGGGCGGCGCTCGATCTCAAAGCCACCCCAAATGCCCTGCCAAACACCCACCAACCATCACCAAACCCCTCGCCATACACCTCCCCACCCTCTGCCCCAGAGCATAGTCACCCCCTCCCCTCCAGTGCAGCATCATCACACCCACGGTTGAGCTACCATGCCTACCAGTGATTTTGCGCTACAACCTGCATCAGCAAGGTAAATTGCCCCTACACCGATCAACTGCCCACAAGGACCCGCCATGACCCAGACCAACCGCCGCTTCCTGCTTGCCAAACGCCCGGTCGGCGCCGTGCGCCGTGACGACTTCAGCTTCGAGGCAGTACCCGCCGAACAGCCCGGCGAAGGCCAGATTCTGGTGCGCAACCTTTACCTGTCCCTCGACCCCGCCATGCGCGGCTGGATGAACGAAGGCAAGTCCTATATCCCCCCGGTCGCCCTCGGCCAAGTGATGCGCGCCCTCGGCGTTGGCGAAGTGGTGGCCTCCAACCACCCCGACTACAAACCCGGCGACCACGTCAGCGGCCCGCTCGGCGTGCAGGACTACTTCACCGGCGAGCCCCAAGGCCTGCACAAGATCGACCCCAGCCTCGCCCCCCTGCCCCGCTACCTCTCGGCCCTGGGCATGACCGGCATGACCGCCTACTTCGCCCTGCTCGAAGTCGGCCAACCCAAAGCCGGTGACACCGTGGTCATCTCCGGCGCCGCCGGCGCAGTCGGCAGCATCGTCGGGCAGATCGCCAAGCTCAAAGGCTGCCATGTGGTCGGCATCGCCGGCGGCGCCGAAAAATGCCAATACCTCAAGGACGAACTCGGCTTCGACGGCGTCATCGACTACAAGGCCGAAGACGTACTGGCCGGCCTCAAGCGCGAATGCCCGAAAGGGGTAGACGTGTACTTTGACAACGTTGGCGGCGAGATCCTCGATGCCGTGCTCACCCGCATCAACCTCAAGGCCCGCATCGTCATCTGCGGCGCCATCAGCCAGTACAACAACAAAGAAGCCGTCAAAGGCCCGGCCAACTACCTGTCGCTGCTGGTGAACCGCGCGCGCATGGAAGGCTTTGTGGTGTTTGACCATGCCAAGGATTACGGCAAAGCCGCGCAGGAAATCGCCGGCTGGCTGGCCGCTGGCAAAGTGAAGAGTAAGGAAGATGTGGTGGAAGGGTTGGAAACCTTCCCAGAGACGCTGCTCAAGCTGTTCAGCGGCGAGAATTTTGGCAAGTTGGTGTTGAAGGTCTGACAGCGTAGGCCCTGGATTTCAGTGCCTGTCTCGATTGTTGTGTCGGGGCGTAAATCGAGCGCCGCCCGCGCGGCGCTCGATCTCACAGGCACCAAAACTGCTGTGGCGAACCCCTACCGACGCAAACGCAAACGCAAACGCAACCCAGCCCCTTACCCGCGAATTTCAGCTACAACCGCAGCCAAAGCCTGTGCCGGGTCCGCCGCCTGGCTGATCGGCCGCCCGATCACCAAGTAATCCGAGCCAGCATCCAACGCCTGGCGCGGGGTCAAAATGCGGCGCTGGTCATCCTGGGCACTACCTGCCGGGCGAATACCCGGGGTCACCAGTTGCAGCGAAGGGGTGCGCAGCCTTAATAGCGGTCGCCTCCAGCGCCGAGCACCAAGCATCGGATGACCATAAACTGCTAGTTGCAGCGAACTATCTAATTAGACGCACTTGAACGAAGAAGGCCAGCACACATATGCTGGCCTTTTCCCACCTCTATTCTCTACACATCGCACCCTTCAGCATGGCGTATCACACCTCTCACCGCTATCTACTTCTCAGGGCTGGCGTGATGCGTTCAAGTCATGTATTCATGTCGCGCTTTCAGAAAGGAGAACGCTGTGGAGTGGTATGAATCGCTGTTTTTGCAAGTATGTGGTCACGTGCTAACACAGGCCAAGGTCTCAACGCGTCGAGATGCTAATGGCGTGCCCGTATTTGACAATGCCGCTACGCGCGATCTTGTCGATTCATACCGTCGTGGCGTAGCGCTTGCCTTCAGTCTCCCTGAGGTCAAGCAGAAGCTCTTGGAGGGTGCTGATTGCGTACTGCTGCTGTCAGTGCATGAGCATCAATTCTCTAACACCCTGCAAGACATCAAACGACAGCAAGACGTAATGCTGAACGCGACGCTACGTACCGACGTGCGCTCAAATGAGTACGCCACATACCATGTGGATGTCGCAGTCATCCGTGCGACCGCTTCAAGCCCCATGGATATTGCGCACTAAAGCCTAGGGGCCGCACTGCAGCCCCTACGATTCACGTTTTAACCGCGAATTTCAGCTACAACCGCAGCCAATGCCTGTGCCGGATCCGCCGCCTGGCTGATCGGCCGCCCGATCACCAAGTAATCCGAACCAGCATCCAACGCCTGACGTGGGGTCAAAATGCGGCGCTGGTCATCCTGGGCACTACCTGCCGGGCGAATACCCGGGGTCACCAGTTGCAGCGAAGGGTGCGCAGCCTTCAGCGCGGTCGCCTCCAGCGCCGAGCACACCAGCCCGTCCATGCCCGCCTTCTCGGCCAAGGCCGCCAGGCGCAGCACTTGTTCTTGCGGATCAACATCCAGGCCGATACCCGCCAGGTCTTCACGCTCCATGCTGGTCAGCACGGTCACGCCAATCAGCAACGGCTGCGGGCCGCTGCGCTTGGCCAGCACTTCACGGCAGGCCGACATCATGCGCAGGCCACCGGAGCAATGCACATTGACCATCCACACGCCCATCTCGGCGGCAGCCTTGACGGCCATGGCCGTGGTGTTGGGGATGTCGTGGAACTTGAGGTCGAGGAATACTTCGAAGCCCTTGGCACACAAGGTTTCGACGATGCCCGAGGCACTGCTGGTGAACAGCTCCTTGCCAACCTTTACCCGGCACAGCGCAGGGTCAAGCTGGTCAGCCAGCTTCAGAGCGGCCTCACGGGTAGGGAAGTCGAGGGCGACGATCAGGGGCGTCTGGCAGGCGGACATGGTCAGGGTCTCTTGGCAAGTCGAAAACGGCGCGCATTGTAAACGAAGTGACGCAGGCTTTGGGGGCCGCGGGTCATGGAATTGGCCCTGCAAGGCCTGACTTCTATAATTGAACCAAAGGAACCGGCAATTGCTCAAATTTCATACAAGCGCCGCCCCATGATGATCAAAGGAGAACGACAATGCCCTGGTATGCCTGGCTGATACTCATCATAGCCCTCGGCTCGATTGTCGGCGGCTTGATGATGCTGCGAGATACGGCGAAGAAACTGCCGTTGACGGATGAGCAACTGCGCAAGGTGCATGAGCGCAATGCTGAGGCTGATGCGAAGGACGCGCAGGACCGCTAAATCCCCTGCCCCATTCCCTGTAGAAGACAGCAACGTCCATTCGACGTCGCTGTCATGCCAAATGAAAAGGCCTTAGTCCGCCCCTTCTCTAACCTGTGGGAGCGGGCTTGCCCGCGAAGAATCCAACACACTCTTCGCTCGAGCTCCAGCTGGCTTTATCTATACCTCTCCATGGCCAATTGATGCATACGTCCATAAGCGGGCTGAGCCAAGCATCGCCTGCCCAGCCCGACTGCTGATTACTCCACCATTACCTTGTCCCGATTACGCTCCAGCAACGCATTGCCGATTCCCTTGATCTCCAGCAGCTCATCCACTGACGCGAATGGGCCATTGGCTTCCCGGTAGGCGACGATCGCTTCAGCCTTGGCCTTGCCGATGCCGTTCAGTTCTTTTTGCAGGGTTGGGGCATCGGCCTTGTTCAGGTCTAGGCGGGTGGCCTGAGCTTCCATGTGGGTGACGATTGGCACTGGTTCCTGCACGGCGGTGGTGCTGGCGGGGGCGGCGCTGACCGAGAAGGACATGCTGGCGAAGAGGGGCAGCAACAGGTAGGACAGAACGGTATTGCGCATGGTGATCACTCCTTGGGTTGGTCATTCAAACAGCCGATTTCCTTCGGCTACACCAACAACCTTAGCGTCTAACCACGCATCGAAAAAGCCAATAACAGCGGGGATAAGTAACTGAATCAGTCGAGAAAGCTCTCACCATTGGCGACCCAAAAAATTGACCATCGCGGCCAAAACGGCTCAACGCCAACCGCATGCGCACATAGCCCAGAGCCTGTAATCCAAACCTCACCTCTGTGAAGCGCTATTCCGACCTGAGCCTTCTATAGCTCCTACAACCCACGCCGTAAGAGCCCAGCAACTTTGCGGCTTCGAATCTACGGTCACTGCAAGCAACACTAGCTTTTGGTTGTTCAGCTTTAGGAACCTGTGCTGAAAACTACTGAATCCAAGCCCATTGGCGTCGGCTTCGAGCATCGTCGGAAAAGTCCAGTTATCATGGCGGCGGGCCTGACCGAAGAGCAGAACGGCAACTGTCTCGGCGCAGATGCAATCGCCCGCTTCAAATGCAAGCACAATCGTTCTGAAGCTTGAGCCCAGGTCTTTCTCATCGGCCCCGGTTACCTTAGCGAGGTACCGCGCCACTATTCATGCGGCTTTATTTGCCCACCATCCCCTTCTAGACGCTGCCCCAAGGCGGCGCCGAATTGAGAGATGTATGTACGCACCTATCCAGACTCGTTGCTTCAAAGCCTATGATATTCGCGGCCAAGTGCCGACCGACCTTAACGATGATATTGCCTACCGTATCGGCCGCGCCCTTGTGGCCCAGCTCGGCGGACGCAGCTACGTAGTGGGCCGCGACATGCGCCTCGAAAGCCCGCATCTGTCCAGTGCCTTGATGAAAGGGCTCACCGAAGGCGGCGCCGACGTAATCGACATCGGCCTGTGTGGCACCGAGGAAGTTTACTTCGCTACCAGCCATTACCAGGCCGACGGCGGTATCATGGTTACCGCCAGCCATAACCCCAAGGGTTACAACGGTATGAAACTGGTGCGCGAGCAGTCACGCCCAATTAGCGGTGACACCGGGCTCAACGACATCCGCCAGCGCGTCGAAACCGGTGAACTGGGCACACAGGCAGCCAATCCCGGTAGCGTGCGTGAAGCGTTCGACAAGACCGCCTATATCGACCACCTCTTGACCTACATCGATCTAGCCACCCTCAAGCCGCTGAAGGTACTGGCCGACCCAGGCAATGGCGCGGTCGGCCCGGTACTGGAGTTGCTCAAGGCCCGCCTGCCGCTCGACCTCACTATCATCAACGGCGAGCCGGACGGCAATTTCCCTAATGGCATTCCCAATCCGCTGCTGCCGGAGAATCGCGACCTTACGCGCCAGGCTGTACTCGACATCGGTGCCGACATGGGCATTGCGTTCGACGGTGACTTCGACCGCTGCTTCTTCTTCGACAACCAAGGCCGCTTCATTGAGGGTTACTACGTTGTCGGCCTGCTGGCCGAGATGTTGCTGGCCAAGCACCCAGGCAGCAAGATCATCCACGACCCGCGCCTGACCTGGAACACGATTGAGCAAGTACGTGACGCTGGCGGCCAGGCCATTCAGAGCAAGACTGGCCACGCCTTCATCAAGGAGCGTATGCGCGCCGAAGACGCGGTGTACGGTGGCGAGATGAGCGCTCACCACTACTTCCGCGATTTCGCCTACTGCGACAGCGGCAACATCCCGTGGCTGCTAGTGGCTGCGTTGATGAGTGTCACTGGTAAGAGCCTGGACCAACTCGTAGACGAACGTATCGCCGCATTCCCTTGCAGTGGTGAGATCAACTACGAAGTGGCGGATGTTAAGGGCACGATCGAGAAAATTTTGGCCTTCTATCTGCCGCAAGACCCAAGCATCGATCGCACCGATGGGATCAGCGTCGAGTTTGCTGACTGGCGTTTCAGCTTGAGGGGCTCCAATACAGAACCACTGCTGCGCCTGAACGTCGAGAGCCGTGCCGATGAAGCGCTGGTAGCCCAACGTGTGGGTGAAATCGCCCGCATGATCCAAGGATAATTATGCCCGCATGCTCCGATCCCTCTGGGACTCTACGTGAGCGAGAGCATGCGCAGCGTATAGGCATCGGCATCTAGGGACTGCATGGCAGTCCCTAGTCTTAAGCCTCTGCTTCCAATTTGGCCCTCCACCTCCGCCCTCCATTTGTAACCTGCTGTAGGCGCTTGATGCCGGGGCGGGTGACCGAAACGCTCGAGCGATGCACCATCCGATTGCGACCACGCCTGACGACATGAACCAAGCAGGGTCCCCCCCCACAATGTGAACCCGTTCACCTCAAAAAAACTATACCCAGAGTAATCTCTGGAAGGCCTTGGGCTAGGAGCAGCTGATATTTCATGCTCAAAATGACATCAAAGTGATATCATCGATTTCACTGCCATTCGTCTCGAATATCCACAATGAATTAGAACTTTCGACTGCAATTGCTGCACTTCCCTTGACGCTTATGCCCTCGCACGCTTAACCTTCCGCCCCTTAGAACAGGGAAGTTTGCGGAATATCCGTCTAAATCGCCTCTGGGCGAGGCTTTCCTGAAGATGAATTCCGGCGTGCTTAGGCGCGCTGCATTGCTTTGCGGTCGCCATCTTGAAACCTCGTTCATCTTTGCAGATTCAGAAATCTGTCATCTTCGCCCTTGTTCTGCGCGAAGCGCGTGCACGTGTTGGCGATACCCGACTGGGGGCCCTGTGGATGCTGCTGGAGCCACTGGTCCACCTTCTCCTCTTCTCACTGCTGTTCGCAATGCTACGTGGCCGGACCGTCTCCGGCGTTGATTACCCGGTTTTTATCCTGGTTGGCATGGCGCCTTTCCTGCTCTACCGCAATACCGCACTGCGCCTTATGGACAGCCTTCGTGAAAATCGGTCGCTATTCGGCTACAAGCAGATCAAGCCGTTGGACACCTACATCGCCCGCGTCATTGTCGAAAGCTGCATTGCGGCTACGGTGTACGCCATCTTGATATTCGGTTTTGCTTGGTACGGTTTCGACATGTCGATTCATAGCCCACTGCAATGGGTCGCCACCCTGCTGCTGGGTCTGTTCTTCGCCTTTGGTCTGGGCATGCTCTTAGCCTTGATCACTCACGCCCTCCCTAGCGTAAAAATCGTCATTCGCATGGCCTTCTTCCCCCTGTACTTCATATCTGGAGTGCTCATTCCCGCATCCTATCTACCACCTACCATGATGCCGGTGCTGCTGCTCAACCCTTTCCTGCATATCCTCGAACTGATCCGGGCCGAGGTACTGCCGCACTACACCCCGGTTGACGGTGTGTCCGAGACCTATGTCATCAGCTTCACCCTGGTATTGCTGTTCCTATCCCTGGGTGCCTACCGCGCCCGCAGGATGCACCTGATTTCCACCAAGAACGGTTAAGTACAGGCCAAACGTGTTCGAGCTCAGAAACGTAACCAAGTCGTACCTTACGCCCAACGGTCGGCGGTATGTCTTCCGCAACCTGTCGCTGGCCATTCCGCCAGGGAAAAATATCGGACTTATCGGCCGGAACGGAGCTGGTAAGTCCACTCTAATGCGACTACTCGGCGGTGCAGACGTACCCGACTCGGGCACCATCATCACCGACCGCAGCATCTCCTGGCCGGTCGGCTTGACGGGAGGCTTCCAAGGCAGCATGACCGGGCGCGACAACATCAAGTTCGTCTGCCGCATCTACGGTGCAACCGGCGACGCCATGCGCGAAAAGATTCGCTACGTCCAGGAATTCGCCGAAATCGGAGACTGGATCGACGAGCCGATCAAGACCTACTCGTCAGGTATGAGGTCACGGGTGGCGTTTGGCCTGAGCATGGCATTCGACTTCGATTACTACCTCATCGACGAAGTCATGTCGGTGGGCGATGCGCAGTTCAAACGTAAGTGTAACGAGGTTTTCCAGGACAAATTGCAGAAGTCCAACGTCGTCTTGGTTACCCACACCATGTCCGAAGTCGAAAAGCTCTGTGACGTGGTCCTGCTGGTACGTAATGGCGAAATCGAGATCTACGACGACGTATCTGAAGGCATCAAGGCCTACAGCAGTTGATCAACCCATTCCCAATTTAAAGCAGCACCGCCGACTTCAAGGATGCATCCAACTATGAGCAGTACGGGTAAAAAAAAGGGCTGGCGCCTGGCAATGGCCATGGTGGTTTTGCCGATGATCCTGGCAGGCGTGTACTACGGCATATTCGCCGTGGACCGTTTCGTAAGCTCCGCCCAGGTGGTGGTACGCCAGGACGGTAATAATCAAGGTGCACAGATGCCAGGGCTGGCGACCCTGCTGACTGGCACTAACCCGGCTTCACGAGAAGAAACCCTTTACCTCCGTGAGTACATCACGTCGATGGACATGATGTTGCTACTCGAAGATCGAGTTCAGTGGATAGAGCAATACGCAGCACAGCGCGGCGATGTTTTCTTCTGGCTTGACAAAGAGGCCCCACGCGAAGCTTTGCTCAAGTATTACCAGCGAATGGTATCTGCTCACTATGACGAAACAACCGGCCTGCTACGCGTTGAGGTTCAGGCATTCACTCCTGAGCTGTCCGAGAAAATGCTTCGGGTTATCCTCCAGGCCAGTGAGCACTTCGTCAACGAGGTCAGCCACAATATTGCCCGCGAACAAATGAAATTCGCCCAAGGCGAACTGGAAACCGCGCGCGTCAACTACTCGAAGCGTAAGACCCAGTTGATGAACTTCCAGAACGAGAACAAAGTACTGGACGGTGGTAACACTGCGCAAAGCCGAGCCACGATCATTGCCGACCTTGAAGGCCAACACACCAAGGAACAGGCTGTTCTCACCGAGATCTCGTTCAAGCTGCGAGCAGATGCACCACAGGTTCGCCAACAGAAGCAGAAGGTCGAAGCCATCACCCAGCAACTGGCCAAAGAGAAGCGTTTGCTGGTTTCGTCACCCCAAGGGTCGCAGCTCAACGTGGTCGCTTCGCGCTTCCAGCAGCTGACCCTGGACGCGGGCATTGCCGAAGAAACCTACAAGACTGCCGTTGCTGCGCTCGACAATGCGCGTGTAGAAGCAAGCAAAAAGATTCGCACCCTAGTAACCGTAGTCAGCCCTAACACACCCCAACTCGCTCTCTACCCAGAGCGCTGGTACAACCTGGCAACTATCTTGCTTGGTCTACTAATGCTCTATGGCATCACTCGCTTCATTCTGGCTTCGATCGAGGATCATCGTGATTAATTCCGTGGCTGTCTCTAAGACGTTCAATTTGAAAGTGGCAGCTTTGGCGCTCGCGACATTGGGCCTGGCTGGCTGTGGCGGCACCATGTCTGGTGCCGGTCCATACAAGGGTACGATTGAGAGCAAGAACGAGGCGTATAACCTCGTGGACATCAACGCCAATACCATCGGCCCATACCTAGCAGGTGCCCCACGCACTTCGCTGGCCTCGATTACCAAGCCTCAGCCACCTGAAGTACGTCTCGCCGCAGGCGATACATTAAATGTACTGATTGCCGATACCGCACCGGCAGACTCCGCCCTGTTTGCCCCCTTGGCAACTGGCGGCACTCAGCTAAAGTCACGTATCGACTCCCAGGGCATGTTGTCGCTGCCATATGTAGGACGGCAGTTTGTGGCTGGTATGACTCTCAATCAGGTCGAGACAATGATTCGTCGAGAGCTCAAGGGCATTACCACTGACGTGCAAACCCATGTGGAGCTGGTTGGTGACCTTTCCGGCTCAGTGCTGGTTGCCGGTGCCGTCAAGACACCGGGCCGTTTCAGCACACTACAGGGGCCACTTACCCTGCTGGATGCCGTTAATCAGGCTGGCGGCCCTGTACTTGAGCCCCACTTGGTCAACGTGACCGTACGCACCGGCACAGAAGTGCAACAGTTCAATTATGAAGATGTCCTGGCCGGCAACAACATGGTGCTGCGCCCCAATTCGGAAGTGGTGCTTGACCGCGCACGCCAGCGCTTTGTAGCGATGGGTGCAGTGGCGGAGCCAGGCCTGAAAGATCTTCCTAGCCAGAACACAACTTTGCTTGATGCGTTGGGCAGTGTAGGGGGTCTGCGTGAAGCGAATGCTAACCCAGAAGGCGTGTTCGTGTTTCGGATGGCAAGTGGTGCAAATGTGAAGCCAACGGTGCTTCGTCTAAACATGCGTGATCCCGCCGCTGTTTTTTATGCTCGTCAGATAGCCGTTAAACCAGACGACACGATCTACGTCACCAACGCAGCTGTATACGAATGGCAGAAGGTCATCTCGCCAATCGTTCAAACCATGCTCCTGGGCCGCGCCACCGGCGCTTACAAATAAATTTTAACTTGATCAGGCATAGGGAAATCAAATGATCCCCGTCGTACTCTCCGGTGGCTCCGGCTCTCGCCTATGGCCACTATCGCGCGCCATGCACCCCAAGCAGTTCCTCGCCATTGGTGGCGAATACTCTCTGTTTCAGTCAACGCTGCGGCGTCTGGCCAAAATTCAGGGTGATGCCCTGACTCCAATTATTGTGAGCAATGAGGACCATCGTTTCCTTGTTGCAGAACAATGCAGAGCCCTGGGCGTGACCCCAAGCGCAATCCTGCTGGAGCCTTGCGGTCGCAATACAGCGCCTGCCATCGCCGCTGCAGTTCTGCAGTCGCTAAGCACCGGCAAAGATGAATTGCTTCTGGTACTACCAGCTGATCACGCAATTGAAGATATCGCTGCCCTGCAAAGCGCATTCGAGACTGGCGCCGTTGCAGCGCGAGACGGAAGTATCGTCACCTTCGGGATCGTCCCAAATAAAGCAGAAACGGGCTACGGGTATATTCGGGTCGCTGAGAAAGGTCATGCAGCGCAACCTGTAGAAGCGTTCGTTGAAAAACCTGACCTAGCCAAGGCACAGGAGTACCTGGAAGACGGCCGCTACTACTGGAACAGCGGTATGTTCCTGTTCAAAGCCTCGGTGATGCTTGAGCAACTGCGAGCCCATGCCCCACAGGTAGCACAAGCTGTTGAAGACGCGTTGGAATCAGCAAAAAGCGACCTCGACTTCACTCGCCTTGATGCCACTGCTTTCAGCACCGCCGAGAATATTTCCATTGACTACGCCGTCATGGAACGCTCTGACAAAGTAGCCGTAGTCCCTCTGGATGCAGGCTGGAACGATGTCGGATCTTGGTCTGCCGTTTGGGAAATTACGGATAAAGACGCACAAGGCAACGCTACTCAAGGTGATGTAATCCTTGAAGCAACCAGCAATGCTTATGTTCATGCGGAGCATCGCATGGTCTCGGTACTGGGCCTGGATGAAGTCGTCGTGGTAGAAACCGCTGACGCAGTGATGGTCGCATCGAAAGACAAAGCCCAGGACGTAAAGCTGCTGGTTGATCGCATCAAGCACGCCAAGCGTAGCGAAGCCACAAATCATCGAAAAGTCTACCGCCCTTGGGGAGCGTATGACTCGATTGACAACGGCCCGCGCTACCAGGTTAAGCGCATCACTGTTGCTCCGGGACAGAAGCTGTCGGTACAAATGCACCACCACCGTGCCGAACACTGGATTGTTGTAACCGGGACTGCAAAAGTAACGATTGGCGACAAAGATATCCTGCTGACTGAAAACCAGTCCACCTACATCCCGATTGGTGTTGTACATGCCCTTGAAAATCCGGGGAAAATCCCCCTGGAGATGATTGAGGTTCAATCGGGAACGTACCTCGGCGAAGACGACATTGTTCGTTTTGAAGACAGATACGGCCGCGCCCCCCAACAAATCTTGATGCAAAGTACTGAACAATGAACCAGCAAGCCACTGAAATGGATCAGAAAAAACACATTCTTATCCTGACGCCAGAGATCCCGTATCCGGTATTTAAAGGTAATCAGAGCCGCATTGACCAGACCATCAAGGTGCTCCTCGCGGAGGGTCACGATGTATCTCTTGCTGTCCTGAACTTCAACCAAGAAGCCAGAACATCTGCGCACGTCCAGCAAGAACTGAAAGCGCACTACCCGAACATTCGGGAAGTAGAGGTTCGCCGTCACCCGCGCTTCAACAAAGACGCAAAACCAAGCCTACTTCAAAAGCTGGCTAAGCTGTCAGATAAGAATCAGGTTTCAAATATTGATGCATGCCCGGACGCATACAAGAAGCTTGTCCACCAGATGGTCGCTCAACTGCGCCCGACGCACGTCCTCGTTAACTATGTAAAGCTCGACCGGGCCATTCCGCGCTCATACAAAGGCGTGAGAATTGTCGACACTCACGACATTCAAACTAGCATTATCTCGGCCGCTATCCAAAGCGGAACCTATAAAAAGAAAGTCGACTTGGTCAGCTTTGAGCAGGACGAGTTCAAGCTTCTCTCCACCTACGACTTCATCATTTCGATCAATCCGAATGAAACCCGGGAAATTCAGAAACGACTGCCCAACCAGAAGATCCTGACGCTACCAGCTTTTAACGATTTCCAGACAGAACACGTTACTGGCAAGGAAATCTATGACATTTTGTTCGTAGGCTCGGCGTCACCGTTTAACTCTGAGGGCATCAAGCACTTCATTCGGCACTCCTTCCCCGCCGTACGCAAAGCCTTCCCCAAGGTTAAACTTGCGATCGCAGGCGAAGTCAGCAATATCGCATCCGTGAAAGCCCTGAAGAACGATAACATCGTTTATCTTGGCCGCGTTGACGACCTGACTAAAACGTACGCTCAATCCAAGATCGTGGTTTCCCCGATCATGAGCGGCGCGGGAATGAAGGTCAAAAATATCGAAGCGTTTTCGCATGGCATGCCGATAGTAGCCACCGCCTTTTCAATGGACGGCATTGAAGGGAAAGACGGCACAAATTGCTTTATTAAAGACGACAATGCCGAGTTTGCTAAAGCCGTAATCGACTTGCTTAAAGATGCTGAATTGCGAAAGAAGATTTCGCATAACGCATACATGCTAGCTAAAACCTACTACAGTCGGACTACTGCTGCACGCAGCTACAACGCAATCATTAACAATGATTTCACATATCGTCCAGAAATCATTGCAACCAGCACTGCGAAACACATAGCAGCCGCAGTGGGTGCAAACACCAAACGAACCAAAGCACTTATCTACAGCTCAGACGCTGACTACCTTATTGGCTATAAGCTCTCGCTTGCCGAAAGTTTTAAGAAGCTGGGTATCTATTCCGAATTTGTCACCATGGATTCGGCCCGATGCAACCGCTTTCTTTCGGAAGGCTACCTAGCACACCCTACCAGGCCCGACCTGGAGAAGAAGAAAAGAGAAGAAATAAAAGCCGAACTGCGCAAGCAATTCGAGGCAAGTGATCGCATTGAAATCACCCTCAAAGGCGTGAATATTAGCGACGAAATCACGACTTACAGAGATATGTTCCCTGAACATTTCGAAGGAAAGAAAGTGATTGACGTGATCGCTCACGCGATCCTTATTCTTGACTCGATACTTCGTCGAATTTCCAAAACGGCGCCAGATTTCTTGGTTGGCTGGAATGGCAACGGCCCCCACTTCATTTTCCTGATGAAGGTTGCTGCAAAAATCGCCAATGTGCCGGTTTTCCATGTTGAGCGCGGCCTACTGCCGGACACCTTGGTATTTGATCCGCAGGGTGTGAACTTCAAGAGTTATATTGCTGGCAGTTATCTCCCCCTCATTACCGACGAAGAACGCAAGATTGCACGCGCATACATCAAAGATTTTTCGACTCAAGGTAAGACTATTGTCGGCAAGAATCTCGATCGCGAACTGACGAGTGAAGAGGTGAATCGGAAGATCGGGCTTCCATCAAGGGCCAAATTCATCTTCTTCCCGATGCAAATCGAAGGTGACTCCAACATCATCATAAACTCGCCAATCTATAAAAAAATGGCGGATGTTATCGAGGATTTGAAGCAAGTAGCAAATCATACAGGGCTGAAAGTTATATGCAGGCCGCACCCTGAATACTCTCTGACTCCTGAAGAGCTCAAGGCACTGCACCCAGGAGTCGTTTTCGATAACTCCCTGCATCTTCACACGATGTTAAAGCATGCCGTTGCAAACGTAGTGATCAACTCCACTGTTGGCCTTGAGTCAATTCTGCTTGGCAAACCTACAATCGCACTTGGTCACAGCGTGTACTCAGGCAAGGGAATCACCCTTGACGCATTCCATAGAGATCATATCGAAGTGGCGGTCAGGAAGATAATTGACTCTGACTTCGACAAATCGGGTACCGCCCTGCGCACTGAAGCATTAGTACACCAGCTGTTCAACAATAGCCTAATTCGACTCAACGACTCGGAGTCGAACAAGAGCATGCTGGCGAATACGCTGCTTAAGAATGGAATTATAGTGAACAGCTCGCTTCCCGAGCCAAAGCCACCGCAGCTCGCTGCACGCTACATGCAACAACATAAATCCTTTAACCAAGCCATCATTGGCGCCAAAAAAATATTCATCTGTAACACCCTGGAGCCAGAGGCAAGACTTTGGCTCAATGGTAATACTCGTCCAGTATTTACAAACGAGCTAATTCAGAGCCACTTTGCAAAGTCCACTAAAGCAGAACTATACATTTCGAGCAGTAATGATCACACCTCAGCTGATAACGACACTTTGAAAATTGTAATTACTCCGTCTAAAACGGCAAAAAAGCCAAAAAACCTTGGCCCAAACGAGTACTACGTAGACGAATATTTCTACCCAGTAGCATAAAAAAAGGGGCTGCAATCGCAGCCCCTTTTTTCTTTCACTCAAGCTCTCGGAAACTTTGAGTGTATTCCCATCATTAGCTCTCGATGAGAAAACACCATACTCACCATTTTCAGAAAGCCATTAATCCCCTGATAATAATATTTATGCTCAACATCATGGGAATTCCCAAAAATCAACCCCACCCCAGGAGTTCGTGCACAGAGACTAAACAATGCATCTCTATTAACAAGATCCATCGGATGCTGACCAAAAGCCGCACCAATTACCGACGATCTAGAGCGAAAAGAAAGATCATCAATATTATACTTTTGTTCAATTTGATCTATGACTTCCCGCAGCTTGGGCCAAGCAGTTTCATAAGTACTATCAAGGTTGACCTGAGGATTATTCACTACCGCGTTAGCATCAAAAAATAACGCCAAATCTATAGCAGCAAAACCCGCCATAGATGCACCGCAGAACACCACATTCTCCGGCTTATAGTCTTTCACAATCTCGGACACTACACTTCTTACATGCAAGCCACGATCACCTCGCAAGTAGTAAGTGTTATCCGGATCAATCAAGCAAAGCACATCGCCAGGAAAGTCCTTATAGTAACTCTTAACACCCGCATAGACCCCCTTATTCATTAAGGTTGCCAAGCCAACCAAAAGCTTATCCTTACCCTTGCCTCGGTCTATATAGACGACTTCCTCGCCCTTAATAACCTTAATGTGTTCCGCAACGACTTTCTTATATTCCAGATCAACTTCCAGCTCTGTCGACACACTCAGCCCCCACCAATACAATCTTTTTCAACGTCGATGACCACGCCAGCCTTGCGACGCCACACCTAGTAAAAGTCTACAATCCATAGGCAGCCCGCGAGCAAAATCGGATTGCAATCGACCACCACAAATACACCAAAATCACCAAAAAATCAACAAAAAACACATAATTATGCTGATTTTGAATACACATGAATATAGACCGAAAGAGAAAAAAACATTAAAGTAGCTACCGAAGTATTCAACACATAATGGACTGATATCTTGAAACTGACCTCTTCTATCGAATGCTCTAACTCCTCGCCGTTCGTCCTCTTCGGCGGGATCAATGTCTTGGAGTCTGAAGACCTTGCACTGACCGCTTGCGCAGAGTATGTCCGGGTAACCGAAAAACTGGGTATTCCCTACGTATTCAAAGCCAGTTTCGACAAGGCCAACCGCTCGTCCATCCATTCCTATCGTGGCCCAGGCATGGAAGAAGGCCTGCGAATTTTTGAGAAGGTTAAAGCTGAATTTGGCGTACCAATTATCACGGACGTCCATGAGATCTATCAAGCAGCGCCGGTTGCCGAAGTAGTCGACGTACTTCAGCTGCCCGCCTTTTTAGCCCGTCAGACCGACTTAGTTGTAGCCCTTGCAAAAACAGGCAAGCCAGTCAATATAAAAAAACCGCAGTTCCTCAGCCCATCACAGGTGCAAAACATCGTTCATAAATTCAAAGAAGCTGGAAACGACCAGTTGATTTTGTGCGACCGTGGCTCCTGCATGGGTTATGACAATTTGGTCGTAGATATGCTGGGCTTTGGCGTTATGAAGCGTACTTGTGATGATCTGCCGATTATCTTCGATGTTACTCATGCCTTGCAGAACCGTGATCCATCGGGTGCTGCGTCTGGCGGGCGCCGTGAACAAGTTGTCGACCTCGCACGTGCAGGCATGGGTGTTGGCCTAGCAGGATTGTTCCTTGAGGCGCATCCCAATCCCGATAAAGCTAAATGTGATGGCCCGAGCGCGCTGCCACTGGCAAAACTCGAACCTTTCCTTGCACAGATTAAAGCTCTGGACGATCTAGTAAAATCTTTTGCACCACTGACAATTTCGTAAGTTCGACTTAACGTAACAAGGATTGTGAACATGGCAATTTGCGAACAACGGGTCGCGATCGTCATTCCGGCGCGGTATGGTTCTACCCGTCTGCCAGGCAAGCCTCTAGCAGACATTGCCGGTAAGCCGATGGTGCAGCATGTTTATGAACGCGCCGAAGAGGTTTCAAATGCACACATAGTGGTTGTTGCTACCGACGACGAACGCGTAGCAACTGCTGTGCGCGCATTTGGAGGCAAGTGCGTAATGACCTCGCCCGACCACCCATCAGGCACTGATCGACTCGCCGAAGTCATGGGCGAAATCGATGCAGATATATATATAAACCTGCAAGGCGACGAACCACTCGTACGCCCATCTGACATTGAAAAACTGGCATCAGGAATGCTAACCAACAAGGGTGTGAATATTGGCACCCTTTGCCACTCAATCGGTTCAGACGAAGCAGAAAACCCTAACACTGTTAAAGTTGTACTCGCATCTAATGGAAATGCTCTTTATTTTAGCCGCTCCCTCATTCCCTATGCGCGCGACGGTGAAAGTGCGAGTTATTTGAAGCACGTAGGCGTATACGCCTACCGCAGAGAGGTCTTAGCTGATTACTCCAAATTGAGTCAACCCATGATGGAGCATGCTGAAAAGCTAGAACAGCTGCGACTACTTTCAGCTGGTTATTGTATCCGTGCCTATGAGGTGGAGCCTACTGGACCCGGCGTTGATACACCTGAGTGCTTAGAGCAAGTGCGAGCAATAATTGCTGGCCTTCCACTCCCAGCCAAGCCCACACTAGGTGAGATTAAATTAGTAATCACTGATGTAGATGGAGTACTCACGGATGGTGGCATTTACTATGATGCTAGCGGAGAATGTATAAAACGTTTCCATGTACGAGACGGTATGGGGATGCGTTTACTCGAAGAAAGCGGGGTAAGAGTTGCTGTACTTTCAGGACGAGACTCTGCAACATTACGTAAGCGTGTTGCTGACTTAGGGATCACGCTTTGCCAGTTTGGCGTGAAAGACAAGAAGAAAGCCTGCCAGCAACTAATGGCAGAAGCCGGTGTAACTGCAGCGCAAACTGCATGTATCGGTGACGACAGCATTGACCTCCCGGCATTTGCCGTTTGCGGAGTCTCCTTTGCCGTAGCCGATGCGCCGAGCTACGTTAAAGCCGCAGCCACAGAGACCTTAATCAAACTCGGCGGCACCGGCGCATTCCGAGAAGTCGCTGACGCCATATTGTTTGCCCAGAACAAAGAGGCAGTATTAGGTACCGCAGAAGGCTACGCAAACGTCATGGCAAAAATGGCGCAGTAGGATATTAAGCGGCAGGCCTCATATATGCCTGCCGCTTGATTAATAGCTTAGTAAAGCCCACAAACATTGGCTTACAGTTCACGCAACTGGGTGCGAATGACTCCTCCCCTACAATGATATCTGCCCCCTACCGGCCCCTCCTTATTGAGCAGCACCAGTTGCATCCCAAATACCCCTCTGACCACTCGAATTTCGTCCCAATAAGAACCAACACAAAAAACGCCACCAAGAAAGAAACCGATCAGTCACAAACTTCGTAGACATTATCCTCAATCACATTACCTTCACTTTGTTTTCCAGTGATACGTGTTGTCATATTCACCGACTGCACAATAAAATTATCACCCCGAATATTTGATCTATTTCCTTTCACCAAATTAAAATCCCCATCAACCTTCACACTGGCTCTGCCACCACAGAATTTATTTCCTTCCACAGTATTGTGATTCGCATAATCTCGGTAATACTTACCGCTGCCGTCTAGCGAGTCATCCCCACAATCTCTATGAGACAAATCTCTCCCTTGGCGCGACGCGATCCAAACCCCTACATCCTCACCAACAAAAACATTAGATTTAATTACATTATTGTTACTGGACTGCCAACGAAGAACTGCCATCCCTTTACTGAAGTTTTCCCCGCAATTCTTGTAGAGAAAAATACCTCCAGCGGAATTACCAACAAAGGTATTCCCCTGGATCAGATTATTTGCAGAAGAATCTACAGCAACACCCTCTCTCTGCCCGGTTCCCGGCCCACCCATCACACCATTGTTTTTAATGGTATTATTTATTAATTTAATATTCTTAGAGCTATGCTCTAGGTACACACCAACCCCTCTTGACCCACTAACCACCGACTCTCGCAGCGTCACATTTGTGACATAACTGTAGAGATAAACCCCCACACCACCACTACTATCAACATGCAAGTGAGACAAACTTATATCACTCGGACTGATATTGTAATTCATCTCACGATTGCCTGAGCGCTTAAAGTCTGGCACACCAGAACGAACAGCAACCCCATTTACTACAAAGTTTCTCACATTACAATTCAATACAGAAACACCACTTAAGTGCTTACCTTCGCTCGAAATCGTTATCCCATATTTTAGCCTACCCAAACCATCCAGTGTCGCACCATCACAGTCAAGTCTCACATTAGAGGAAACTATGTTAACCGACTCATTATAAGTGCACCCTCTTTCAAGTTTAACTTCGCCACGCAACACCCCTCCCCCTGGCAATTTACAAGCTGAACCCTCTTCATTTGCGACCGCAACCCTCAAACCGGTAGAGCAAATACAAAGGAAAACCAGTTGAGATAGAAACACATAAACATTGCTACTTCTCATCGAGTCACCCCATCAAAAGCCAACAAGTTAGCGTGAGTATAGCCCCTAAGGATCAGACTAATTTAACCACACTCCATTAGGCGAAAAGCTAGCCAGCCATTTATCCTCGCACAAAAAAAAGCCGGCATGCATCGCATACCGGCTTTTTCACAGAAGTCACTTTAATCAAAAATCTCTACGACACCGACAACTGCCCCTTCCGCGTCAGTCACAGCCAATGCCCGGATTTTATTATCCAGCATGTAGGCCTCAGCCTCTGAAAGCTGCGAATCCTCGCGAATGGTGTGCGGGCTAGCAGTCATGAATTGATCAACAGAGGATTGAGTAATGCTTTCATCCTCCAGCAGTGCTCGACGCAAATCCCCGTCAGTGACGATGCCAACCAATTTTTCATTGTCCATTACAACTGTCATGCCCAGACGGCTACGAGTCATGACCAACAAACAATCATGGAAGCTGGTAGAAGGAGTAACGACCGGAGCTGGAGAGTGCATGACATCGCAAACACGAGTTAGCAGCTTACGGCCCAAGCTGCCACCGGGGTGGTAGCGAGCGAAGTCCATTGGCTTGAATTGGATAGCTTCGATAAGCGCTACTGCCAACGCATCGCCCATAGCCATGGTTGCCAGGGTAGAAGTGGTGGGAGCTAGGTTGTTCGGGCAGACTTCGCGCTCAACCGATATGTCGAGCCAGATATCTGCATGTTTGGCGAGCGTTGACTTGCCATTCCCAGTCATAGCGATGATCTTGTTACCAAATGACTTCAGGCTTGGGATCAGCTTGATCAGCTCTTCGGTCTCGCCGCTATAGCTGATGAGAATCAGCACATCGATGGGTTTGAGCATGCCCAGGTCGCCGTGGAAAGCTTCGGCTGGGTGTAGGAAGAAGCTGGGTGTGCCCGTGGAGGCGAAGGTGGCGACCATCTTCTGGCCGATCAAACCGGACTTGCCCATACCACACACGACGGTGCGGCCTTGGCAGCCGAGGATTAGTTCAACGGCACTCTGGAACTCGCCGTCGAGGCGGTCTGCCAAATGAGTAACGGCTTGGGCCTGGGCAATGAGAGCTTCTTTGGCGATGCTGAGGTGATTCATTTTCGTCCCTGACGACAGCTGAATATGTGCGAAGCCGCGAATGTTAAGGTTTTTGGAACGGGAAGCAAAGCATAGGGGCGGTAATCCACAAGCAATCTGACCGGCGTAGCCTCTAACTTGACAGTTAACGATGAGCTACCCACCCCCTCAGTGATATCATAGAGCTACCACCACTGAACCAATGCTCCCCTATTGAATTTGGCGCTTTCGCGTGTCTTCGGCCCTGTGATATCGGCCTCCGGAAGCACCCAAGACCTAAGCCGAAACTTGACTGACCGGACCTAAAAAACCGACCTTGAGACTTTTTCCTTCACTTACGGTTCCGCTACAGGAGGTAGAAATTCCGAAACTGAATGGGTGGGATGACCATTGCTGCATGAAAGGCCGAAATCTCTACCTAGGTTGCTCGGTGCAGCAGTCAACGTGGGAAATTTAACGGACCTGAATAGCCCTCCTACAGCTCACGTCCTAGCCCGATACCTTCCAAATCAATGCCTTGTTGCAACTTTTCGTTGTGAAAGTGCCTCTCATACAGCAGCATAGACCCTTTGAATGCTTGAATTTGGACGTATGGCGTTGCCAACATGGATGTTATGAATCCTCCTACACACTCGCACGTAAACAGCAAGACGCTGTACCGCTGGCAACGCACCTCACTCGAGCGCCATCTCCATGCCCTTGTTCCCCAATGGGACAAAAGAAGACTGGAGATCACGACCGAGGTTTTGGGCGCGAATGCATCGTTCGTTAACTACGTACGCCACCACCGCCTGTTGGACCCTTGCACAGGGCAACCCGTGGAGATTGTGGAAAAGTCAATCCGCAAGATGGCGTTCATCGGAAGCCAGGAGGCGCGGTTTCATCGTGCCACTGGAATGTTAGTGGGAAGCACGCACTTCCAATACCCCGCCTGCCTAGGCGTAATCGAAACACCGTGGGAAAGCTTGATTTTCACCGAGTTTGTGTGCGGCAAGCCTCCGCGTATGCACGCAATTTCCAAGCAATTGGCGTACGGGATAGCCGAGCTTGAGACCCTGAGTCATGACTACCTGCAATCTCAGCCTCTTGCCAAAGCTCCCTTGTATTGGAGTATGGACTTCTTCAGACCATGGTTCCTGCTCCGCCCTCGCTTCAATTTTGTCCGCTGCTTGCCAGCCCTTGAGGAGCTTGGAATTCAAGATGAACGATTTGGCGGCTTAGCAGAACGCTTCAAAGCCTTCGTCCCGCTGACTCAAAAAATGGCGGCTAAAGCTCGTCACAGCCCACGCTGCATCAGCCACATGGATTATCTGCGTAAGAACCTTTTCGTCGACCAGGGGCAACTGCACCTGATCGACTGGAGCGAGGTGAAAGTCGGCCGACTGGGCTTCGACGGTGGGGCCTATCTAGGCAGCTTGTTCCGGCGCAAAGAGATGAAGGTGTTCCTGGCCGCACAGGCGGAGTTTATCGACACCTATCGCACCGCGCTGCCGGGCCGATTTAACATTGAGCAAGCCCTAGAGAACCTCCGCTACGTGTTTCTGCTCACAGCGCTATTCCATTGCCTGCGTCCTGAGACAATTGGGGAATACAGAGATCGTGATCGAATGGCACTCCTGAGAGAAAAATACGCATATTTGCTGGGGCTAATTGAGGGCCTTTAGGCAAGCCTAGGGTTTGCTGATCGGCCAATTTGTAAGCTTGCCCACAGATATGAGAGACCTAACCCCCCGCTAGATATCACCACCTTGAACCGAGGAGTCTGCTACGAATAGATATCATTTTGATGCTATACGTCAGCATTTTGCGCAGATTGTCTAATTTCTTTTTGCGATTTTTTACCAGCGGCGCGCCTACCAAACTGAATTTGTATTAATATTCGCCATCCTTTGTTTCCACCGGACCTGCAGGGCTACTGGCCCCTGCCGCCCCTTTGCTGAATGGATGCCGCTCCACGTTTATGGACGACGCTTCGCCCCGCCCTCGCCTGCTGGTCCTGTCAAAGGGAGCCCAGCGCATCACTACGTTGCCTGCATTGCTGCCCGACTTCGCGCTGCAAAACGGAGCTGTGCGCGATGTCGAGCTTGCTGATTGGGTAATGGCTTGGGGTCGCAAGCCGAGCGCCATCAAAGCAATGGCCGAGGCGAACAAAGCAGGCAAGCCTGTACTGACTCTGGAGGATGGCTTTCTTCGTTCCGTAGGCCTGGGTGCCGATGAGCCTCCGCTGTCGCTGATAGTCGACAATGTCGGTGTGTACTACGACGCCACTCAGCCATCACGGCTGGAACAATTGATTGCCACCCCCCTCAGCACTGAAGCAACCCAGCGGGCTCTGGAGCTGCGCACCCTTTGGCAGCAACAACGGGTCTCCAAGTACAATGACGCACGTATTGAACAGCCAGACCTGCCGACAGATTGCGTACTGGTAGCAGACCAGACTTGTGGTGATGCCTCACTACAGGGCGCGGGGGTGGGCGATTTCCGGGCAATGCTCGATACAGCGTTAGCGCGCTACCCGCACAGCACCATCGTGCTCAAGGTACATCCCGACGTAGTGGCCGGTCGTAAGGCTGGACATTTCGACCTAGCGGAACTAGCTAGTAATCCTCGGGTATTGGTGCTGACACGCAACATCCACCCGGCCGATCTGCTGCCGCGCATGCGTGCGGTGTTCGTGATGACATCGCAACTGGGCTTCGATGCCCTGCTTTGGAATGTGCCGGTACACACCTGGGGCATGCCTTTTTATGCAGGCTGGGGCCTTACTGATGACCGCTTGCCGGCACCCTCGCGACGTAGATCCGTAACGTTGGCTCAGTTGATCCACGCCAGCCTGGTGGATTACCCCCGCTATGTATGCCCTGAGCGGGGCGAACCATGCACGCCAGAAGTGCTGATCAGCTGGCTGGGCCTGCAGCGGCGTCATCGCAGCGTGCTGCCAGGTAGCGTGCAAATGCTAGGTTTCAGTCGCTGGAAGGAGCCACTGGCAAACCTGTTCTTCAACGGTGCGGCCATCCGCTTCGTCAAGCCAAAGCAGCGGCTGGCAGAAAACTTGCCGGTGGTCTCCTGGGGTTGCAAGCACGACGCAGAACTTAGCACCCACCCGCTGCCGGTCAACAGGGTAGAAGATGGCTTTCTGCGTTCGGTCGGCCTAGGTGCAGGTAAAGCTCGCCCGTTGTCGTGGGTGATCGACGACATCGGCATTTATTACGACGCTACCCGGCCTTCCAGGCTGGAGCGAATTTTGGCCAACGAACCGTTCACCCCGCGTCTGATAGCTCGCGCGGAAGCATTGCGTCAGGCCATCTGCGCTGCTGGGCTGACCAAATACAACCTGCCGGGGGGCAGCTGGGATCGTCCTGCGCACGCTAAGCGAATAATTCTGGTCGCCGGCCAAGTCGAGGGCGACGCATCGATTCGCTTCGGCGGCAACCGTATCCGCAACAACCTGCAGCTGCTGCGCACTGTACGCAAGCAAAACCCCGAAGCCTGGATTCTGTACAAGCCTCATCCGGAAGTGCTTGCTGGTACCCGAGCCCGCGGCGATGACGAAGCACAGACCGTGCACTGGTGCGACGAAGTGATCGGCGATACGCCTCTGCAGCAGTTGCTGGAAGTGGTCGACGAATTGCATGTACTGACCTCGCAGTCCGGCTTCGAAGCCTTGCTGCGTGGGGTACCGGTTACCACCTACGGCCAACCTTTTTATGCCGGGTGGGGGCTGACCCGCGATCTGGACCTGCAGCCACAAGTGCAGGCGCGGCGTAGCCGCCAGTTGACGCTGGATGAGCTGGTAGCCGGCACACTGCTGCTCTACCCCACCTATGTAAGCCTGGTCACCAATCGGTTCACCACTGCTGAACAGACCCTTTACGAATTACAAAACTGGCACGCGATACCGCAGCCTGGAGCAACCTCCCGATGGCAGGACTTGATTCGACGCTTGAGCAGTTTGTTGGGCATGAAGCGCCCGACCAACTGAATGCAAGGGCGACGCGTGGTCCGCTGCTGCGCGCCCCCTCTAACCATTTTCTGTTTCTGCAGGGGGTTAGTTCGCCCTTTTTCAGCCGCCTGGCGAAAGGCCTGCGCGATATCGGCCAGCGTGTGCACAGCGTGCGCTACAACGTTGGCGATACCTTCTATGGACCTAGCGGTGGGCAGCTGACTTGCCCGCACCGCGCAGAGGACATGGACGCCTGGTATGCCGATACGTTTCGCCGGCTCGACATCACTGACCTGGTCCTGTTCGGCGACTGCCGTCCGGTGCACCGCCCAGCGGTAAAACTGGCGCGATTGTTGGGCATCCGCGTGCATGTATTCGAAGAAGGCTATTTCCGACCCTACTGGGTGACCTTGGAGCGTGATGGCGTGAACAACAATTCACGCCTGCCACGTGATCCGCAGTGGTACCGCGATGTAGGCAAGCACATACCGCGCTACCAGAACGGTAATGCGTTCAAGCTGTCATTCGCTGCCCGCGCCACCCATGATGTGCTGTACCACGCCGGTGGGGCACTGAACGCGCTGTGTTACCCGCGCTATCGCACCCACGCACCCTTCAACGCTGCAGTGGAATACGCGGGATTCATCCGCCAGGGCATTCGCCTGCTGCGTGCCCGCGTGCACGATGATGCCTTGGTCGCAGAGGTGGCACGCGAGCGTCACCCCACCTTCCTATTGCCCTTGCAACTGGATAGCGACGCGCAAATTCGCGACCACTCGCCCTTTCAGAACATGACTGAGGTGATCGAGCACGTCATCGACTCGTTCTCGCTCAACGCACCGTTCGATGCACGCCTGCTGGTCAAGAACCACCCGCTGACGCCTGGGCTGATCAACTACCGCAAGGTCACCGAGAAATTGGCCCGCAAATACGATGTGGCCGAACGCGTCGATTATCTCGAAAGCGGGCATATGCCCACCCTGCTCTCGCACATCACCGGGATGATCACCGTTAACAGCACGGCGGGGGCTTCGGCGCTGCTGCACCATCGCCCGACCTGTACACTGGCCGAGCCGATATATGCCATACCGGGCCTGACGCACCAAGGCGGACTGGACGACTTCTGGCAGAACCCCGAGGCGCCCGACAACACGTTGTTCCAGCGTTTTCGCAACACAGTCATCCACACCACCCAGGTCAACGGCGGTTTCTACACCGGCTGCGGCATCGACATGGCGGTCACCAATTGCCTCGAAGTGCTGATGGCGAAAACTTCAAGAATCGAAAAATACCTATGAACCACACCGCTTCACCCCGCTGCATCCTCATCACCGGCGCCACCGGCGGCATCGGCGGCGCGCTGGCGCCTGCCTATGCCGCGCCGGGCGTGACGCTGATTCTGCAAGGCCGGCGCCTGGACCGCCTGGATGAGATGGCCGAGCAGTGCCGCGCCTTGGGCGCCGAGGTACTGCTGGAAGCCATCGACGTGCGCGACCTGGATGGCCTGCGGGCGATGGTGCGGCGGGTCAGCGAGGCGCATCAGCCAGACTTGGTGCTGGTCGGTGCCGGGCTTAACACGGCAGTGGGCGCCAATGGCGAGGCCGAGTGCTGGGACGACAGCCGGGCGTTGCTCGAGGTGAATGTGATGGCGGCGCTGGCCACCGTGGAAGCGGCGCTGCCGGCCATGCGCAGCCGGGGCCATGGGCAGATTGCGCTGTTCAGCTCGCTGGCGGGCTGGCGTGGGTTGCCGGTGACGCCAACCTACAGTGCCAGCAAGGCGGCGATTCGGGTGTATGGCGAAGCGATCCGCGATTGGCTGGCGCCGGAAGGGGTGAAGGTGAATGTGATCGTGCCGGGCTACGTGGAGTCGAAGATGTGCTTCGAAATGCCGGGGCCCAAGCCGTTTTTGTGGACCGCCGAAAAAGCGGCCAAGCGCATCAAGCGTGGGCTGGCTGCTAACCAGGCGCGTATCAGTTTTCCGTTCCCGCTCAACCTGGGCACCTGGCTGCTGGGGCTGATCCCGCAGTGGCTTTCTTCGATGATCCTGCGTGGGCTGAAGTACAGTGATTGATGTTTCTCTGCTGCCGGTTGCGTTGATCGGCCTGATGCTGACCGTGCTGGTCGAACGCTTGTTGATACCCCGCCCTGCCCTGCGCCGCCCGGCTGACTGCTGGATGCTGCATGTGGGTTTGTGGTGCGTGGGGTTTGGGTTGCTGTATGCGCTGACCGCGCGGCCGCTGTTCAGTGGCGTGAACCTGCTGTTGCTGTGGGTGCTGATCGTGCTGGTGAGTAACTCGAAGTACCACTCGCTGCGCGAACCGTTTGTGTGTGCGGATTTCGAGTACTTCAGCGATGCGGTGAAGTTTCCGCGGTTGTATTTGCCGTTCTTTGGGTTTGGCAAGGCGGCAGTGCTGGCGGTCGGGTTTCTGGTTTACCTGTGGGCGGGCTTGCGCTTCGAGGTGCCGGGGGCGCGGGTTGAGGCGTTGCTGCCGGTGGTGATTGGCCTGGGATTGCTGCGGTTGGGGCATCGTCGGGTGGTGCCGAGCTTTGATGCCGAGCGCGATGTGCGGGGCTGGGGGTTGGCGGCTAGTTTGTGGCGGTATTTTTGGGCGGCGCGGGCACCGGTTGATCAGGCTGGGTTGGGGTCGCCGTTTGCTTGTGAGGGTAGTGTCAGGGCGGCTGGCGCATTCGCGGGTAAACCCGCTCCCACAGGGGATGGGGGTGGGGTGGGGTCGCCGGTTGACTGTGAGGGTAGTGTCAGGGCGGCTGGTGCATTCGCGGGTAAACCCGCTCCCACAGGGAATGGGCTGGCGGACTTGGTGTCGGTGCAGAGCGAGTCGTTCTTTGATGTGCGTGGCTTGTGGCCTGGCGTGCGGGCTGAGGTGCTGGGCGAGTATGACGTGCTGGCCAGCCAGGCGCTTGCGCGCGGCAAGCTGCAGGTGGCGGCGTGGGGGGCCAACACGGTACGTACCGAGTTCGCCTACCTCACGGGCATCCCGTCCGAGCGGCTTGGCGTGCACCGTTTCAACCCTTATCGCGTACTGGCGCGCCGGGGCTTGCCGAGCATCGCTTCGCGGCTGAAGGCGCTGGGCTATCGCACGGTGTGCATTCACCCGTATGACGGTGGGTTCTACGGCCGCAATAAAGTGCTGCCGGCGTTGGGCTTCGATGAGTTCATCGATGTGCGCGCATTCGACGCGTCGCAAAAGGCCGGGCCTTTCATTGGCGATTGCGCGGTTGCGCAGAAGATTCGCGAACTGCTGGAGGCGCCTGGGCGTACTCAGCCGTTGTTCATCCACGCGGTCACCATGGAAAACCACGGGCCGCTGCACCTGGAAAGCGTGGCCGAGCACGAGCTGCCGGCCTGGTTCGACCGCCCGTTGCAACCGGGCATGCAAGACCTGGCGCCTTACCTGCGGCATATCGGCAATGCCGATCGCATGCTTGGCATGCTGCGCGAAACGCTACTGAGCCAGCCCAACGAAGCGCTGCTGTGCTTCTTTGGTGACCATGTACCGATCCTGCCCGAGGTTTACCAGGCGGTCGGCGCGCCGGCCGGCGACACCGACTACCTGATCTGGTCCAACCGGCGCCAGCCTGGCAGCCAAGCGTGCCCCATCGCTGTGCACAAGCTGTCCAGCGCACTGCTGGCACACGCCCAGGCGCCCGCACAGGGCCAGGCGGCGCACAGTGCCGTGGCTGGGGTAGCCTGACGACGTGGTGCGCATCGTTCTGGGATCGGATCTGGCGCCGGAGCGTGCCGCAGACCCTGCCTTGGCCCAGTTGCTGACCCAGGGGCGCGGTTCGCTGGCGTTTCTGATCGGTAACCCTGCTAGCCGCTATCGCCTGCTGGGCGGGGCCATCCACTGGGACCGCGTGCTGCTGGCCTTCGAGGGCGAGCAGGCGCTGGGCTTTGCCGCCTTGAAGCATGACGGGCGTGGGCCATTTGCGCTGCACTGGCGGCCGTTCATTCGCGAGTTCGGGCTAATCAGTGGCTGGGTGCGCTTTGCCGGGTTTTGCCTGAGCGAGCTGCGCGAGTGGCGTTACCCGTTCTTGTTGTATGGGCTGCGCGTGAGCAAGGCGGCTCGCCAGCAAGGCATGGGGGCGGCGTTGGTGCAGGCGTGCTGTGCGCATGCGGCCAAGCTAGGCTTTACCGAGGTCGAACTAGAAGTGCCGCTGAACAACCCGCGGGCCAAACGGCTGTACCTGCACAATGGCTTTGCCCTGCGCCGCAAGCGTTGGGTGCCGTTCCCGCCGGTGCGTGGCATGTGGCGGGGGGTGCCATGAACCGTATTGAAGCGCCGGCAGCGGTGGCCTTGCAAGCACTGGTGGACGGCCCGGGTTGGGTCGGCATCATGTCGCAGTGGGTTGCCTGGAAGGTGCTGCACCTGCCGCAGTTTCTTGGGCCCGAGGGCCCGCCCTTCTGGCTGTGGCGCCGGGGTAGCAAGGCGCCGAAGGGGCTCAAGGCGATTGCCGGCATCGGCTACAAGCAGTCTTCTGCGCAGGCGCGCGTGTTGTGCCAGCGCTGGGGGCTGCCTTATATCGCGCTGGAGGACGGTTTTTTACGGTCTTCGTCGCTGGGCATCGAAGGCGACACGCCGATGTCGATGGTGGTCGACCCGATAGGCATTCACTACCTGGCAGACCGGCCTTCGCTGCTCGAGAACATCCTGCAACAGCCTGAGGCGCTGACCGAGCACGAGTTGGAGTGCGCGCACGCGCTGATCTCGCTGATGCGCAGCACGGGCATCGGCAAGTACAACAATGCCCAGGACCTGCCCGCAGACGACCCGCTGGGCCGTGAGCGGCCGTTGGTGCTGGTGGTTGACCAGACGGCGGGCGACTATTCAATCCCCGGTGGCGGTTTGTGCGAAGCGGACTACGTGCGCATGCTCGATGTCGCCTTGGCCGAGCACCCTGATGCCGATGTGCGGGTGCGTATTCACCCGGACTGCCTGGGCGGGCAGAAACCCAGCTGCCTGCTGGCCGCAGCGCAAGCCCGGGGCGTGCCGCTGGAGGCACGGCCAGTGGCGTGGGCGTCGTTGGCCAAGCGGGCGCAGCGGGTGTATGTGGGCACCAGCCAGGCTGGGCTCGAGGCGTTGATTCAGGGCGTGGCGGTGACCTGCTTCGGGCTGCCGTTTTACGCTGGCTGGGGCCTGACCGACGACCGCATGCCCATCCCCCGCCGCCAGGCGCGGCCGAGCCTGGAGCAATTGGTGGCGGCGGCGTACATCCGTTATTGCCGCTATGTCGACCCGCTCACCGGCCAGCTGACCGATGCGCTGACCGTCGCTCGCCAGCTGGCGCGCAAAAAGGCACGCGACACTGAATTTGCCGGGCCTACCACGGTGCTGGGGGTCAAGCGCCACAAGCAGCACAACATTCGCCGCTTCTTTGCCAGCCGCTGGGGCCAGCTGCGCTTTACCGTGGATAGCCCGCAACTGGTGCAGCAGGTGGCGGCAGAAAACGGCCGGCTGCTGGTGTGGGCGGCGCGGGAGCCCGCCAGCCTGGCTGAACGCGCCCGCCAGCAGGGGGTGCCGATCTGGCGGGTCGAGGACGGCTTCATGCGGTCCACGGGGTTGGGGGTGAGTAACAGCCCGGCCCTGTCGTTGGTGCTGGACCGTGGCGGCATTCACTATGACGCCGCGTCGGACAGTGACCTGGAATGGCTGCTGCTCAATACCGACTTCGATGACGCCAGCCTGGCCGAAGCCGCGCAGTTAAGGGCGCAGATCGTCGCCAGCGGCACCAGCAAGTTCAACCTGCGCAGCGGGCCGATTCCGCCGTTGCTAGGCCAACCGGGCCAAACACGGGTGCTGGTGGTCGGCCAGGTCGAAGATGACGCTTCGGCGCTGTGCAGTGGCGGCGGCGCAGGCTGCAACCTGCGCCTGCTGCAACGGGTGCGCGCGCAGTTGCCGGACGCCTGGATCATCTACAAACCCCACCCGGACGTTGAGGCCGGCAAGCGCCAGGGCCAGGTTGCCCCGGCGCTACTGACGGGCCTGGCCGACCAGGTGTTGGGCGGTGTCGATATCGCCAGCCTCTACGGCCAGGTCGATGCGCTGCACACCTTGAGCTCCACCGCTGGCTTCGAAGCGCTGCTGCGCGGCGTGCCGGTGGTGACTTACGGCACACCGTTCTATGCCGGCTGGGGGTTGACCCACGACCACCAGCCGCTGCCGCGCCGCACCCGGCGCCTGACCCTGGACCAGTTGGTAGCCGGCGCCTTGATGCGCTATGCGAGCTATGCCGACGTTCAGCAAGACTTGCCCTGCGATGCCTGGCACGCCCTCGCTTGCCTGTCGATGCCGCGCCCTGCGCGGTTGGCCGAACACCGGCGCGTGGCGCCGCTGCTCAATTACTCCCGGACCATGCTCGGCTGCGGCCGGCCACTGGCCCCATCAAAGGACTAGAACATGCCCGTATCGATCAAGGACATCGGCCGCTATGCGGCGCTCCCCTGGCATTGCATGCAACTGGCCACCCACGCGAAATCGTTCGAGAACAACCCGGTGCTCGGCAGTGCGCGGCTCAACGCCCTTGGCCTGCATGTGCAGCGTCGCCAATTGGCGATGGCCATGGCCAGCTACCGTCGCCAGGCCCTGGCACCGCGCCTGGATGCCGGCGAGCGTGCGCATTTTGAGGAAAACGGGTTTTTCATTCGCGAAAACGCCCTGCCCGCTGAGCAGTTCGCGGCGTTGCGCGCAGAGTTGGGTGCCTTGCGCAGCACGGGTTGGGAGATGCGCCAAGGGCGTGCGGTTACCCGCCGGGTCAGCCTTGACCAGGATGTGCTGGCCAGCAACCCAGCCAGTGCGGCGTTTGTGGCAGACCGTGGGGTACGGGACCTGATTGCCTATGCATCGTCCAACACGGGCGGCATTACCTATCAGCTGCAGTCGATCATCATCGATGCTGCCAATGCCGACCAAGACCCGCAAACCCGCCTGCACGCAGACACCTTCCACCCCACCGCCAAGGCGTGGTTATTCCTGGATGACGTGGCCGACGACCAGGGGCCGTTCAGCTATGTGCCGGGGTCGCACCGCCTGACGCCCGAGCGCCTGGCCTGGGAGTATCAGCAAAGCCTGGGCGCTGCCCGCTCGACCGAACAGATGCACCGCGAGGGCTCGTTCCGTATCGACACCCCCGACCTCGCTGCCCTGGGCCTGCCGCAGCCGCGCCGCTTTGCGGTGCCCGCCAATACCTTGGTGGTGGCCGATACATCCGGCTTCCACGCCCGCTGCGCCAGCCACCAGGCCAGCCACCGAGTAGAAATTTACGCCAGCTTGCGGCGCAACCCGTTCATCCCTTGGCGCGGGGCGCACCTGTTTGCCCTGCCGTGGATTGCCAACCATCACATGCGCTGGGACATCCGCCTGAAGCGCTGGATGGGGTTTGACAAGAAGAGCCATTGGCGGTTTGTGGAGCAGCTGAATGCCTATGAGCCGCCGCATATTTGAGGCGGTTATCCCGTCGGTCAGCACGGACCGGTAGGAGCAGCCTTGTGCTGCGAAGACGCCAGTGGCAGCAGCGAAGATTGATTGTGCTGGCACCGGCCTCTTCGCAGCGCAAGGCTGCTCCTACAAGTGGCTGCGCCTGGCGAAAGCCTTTGCGTGTGCTCAGTTATTCCTTCGGTCAGCACAGACACCTGTAGGAGCAGCCTTGCGCTGCGAAGACGCCAGTGGCAGCAACGAAGATTGATTGTGCTGGCACCGGCCTCTTCGCAGCGCAAGGCTGCTCCTACAAGTGGCTGCGCCTGGCGAAAGCCTTTGCGTGTGCTCAGTTATCCCGTCGGTCAGCACGGACCTGTAGGAGCAGCCTTGTGCTGCGAAGAGGCCAGTGGCAGCAACGAAGATTGATTGTGCTAGCACCGGCCTCTTCGCAGCACAAGGCTGCTCCTACAAGTGGCTGCGCCTGACGGAAGCCCTTGTTTGTGCAAGATTAAAAACTGACGCCGAGTTTTATACCGTATTCATCCTGCACCTGCGTATCCGTTGAGGTCATTACAAACTGCCCGTCCAACTCATATTCAAAGCGGCTGTAATACAACGAGGCAATCACCGGTACCACGCCATCCTGATTAAACAGCAGGCTCATTTCGGCAAATGGGTGAGTGCCGTCTTTCAAGTCCACTTTCTCGTTGCTGATGCCATGGATTTCCAATTGCGAATCACCATTGATCAGCTTACGCACGCCAGCTTCGAAACGTAGGGTCGCGGTATTGAACCGGTAGTTGTAACCCAACGCCACCTTGGCAAAAGGCGTGCGGTTGGTGAGGTCGATGTCGTACTTGCGGTTGTTCGGCTGCAGGCGGTTCCATTTGTAACCGCCGCCCACCAGCAGGTCGACGGAATGGCGCTCAGCCAGCGCAATACGCCAGCCCAAGTCGAGGTCGGCCTGCGCGTCCTTGACCTTCTGGTTCTGGTGCTTGCTATAGAGGCCGCTGAGTTCTGCCTGATAAATGAACCCGTCGGTTGACGTCATTTTATTGCCGAAGTTAATGAATGCGCCGGCTTCTGGCATATGTTCCGTGTCGGTTTTACCGTGCCCGGTGAATTCCTGTTCGGTGTAGCTTCCCTGTAAGCCAAACGCAAAAGCCGGTGCAGTGTGAGAAGTCGCATCGCAAACGGTTGGCACGGCGCAGACGCACACCGATACAACAGCAGCAAGAGTCACTCTGCTCATAAGTACTCCATCGGATACACGACGGGCCCAGGGGGTGGCCCGGTTAATGATCACGATAGTCGTATTTTTTAAAGTTGCAGGCGTTACACAAACTTTACACAGACACTTTTTCGCGTCGCTTTAAAGAGGAATTATTTAGATGTTTAACACTAGAGCGCTCGAAGTAAGTTCGGCTTTTCTTGCTTCGATTTAATATGATTAGCCGCTTTGCAGTGGCCAGATTCCAGCTATCATTGATGGCTCATTGATAGCACGCCAAAAGGGCTGCCAAGCAGCCCCTCAGACCTTACCCCATCACCCCAGCCGCGCCATCTCTTCAGCGACCACCGCCACGGTGTGCTGGATCTGCTCGGGCGTATGCTCGCACGAGACAAAGAAGCGCACCCGCGCCGCCTGCTCCGGCACGGCCGGGTAGACGATGGGCTGGGCATTGATGCCCCGCTCGAACAGGGCACTGGACAACCGCCCCGCCTTGAACGAACTGCCGGTAATCACCGGGATCACCGCAAGCCCCGTGCTGGTGGCGGTGTCCAGGCCCGCTTCACGCGCCAGGCGCAAGAACAACTCGCCCCGCGCCTGCACCTGGGCAACCCGCCCGTTATCCGCCGCCAGCAGCTGCAACGCCGCCAAGGCCGACGCTGCGACAGCCGGCGGCATGCCGACGCTGTACAAAAAGCCCGGGGCCAGAAACTTAAGGTGCTCGATCAGCGCCGTGCTGCCAGCGATATACCCGCCGCAACTGGCCAAGGTCTTGCTCAAGGTGCCCATCCAGATGTCGACGTCATCACCCGCCAGGCCAAAGTGCTCACGGATACCTTTACCCGTGGCCCCCATCACGCCCAGCGAATGCGCTTCATCCACCATCAGAAACGCTTTGTGCTTGCGCTTGATGTCGACGAACCGGGGCAGCTCAGGGTAGTCGCCGTCCATGCTGTAGATGCCTTCGACCACCACCAGCACCCGCTCAAAGTGCTGGCGCTGCTCGCTCAACAGGCGGTCCAGCGCCTGCCAGTCGTTATGCGCAAAGCTCAAACGCCGTGCACCGGACAACTGAATGCCCTGCAGGACGCTGTTATGAATCAGCTCGTCATGCACCACCAAGTCGCGCGGCCCGAACAGGTAGCCGATGGTGGTGACGTTGGTGGCATGGCCGCTGACCATCACCACGGCGTCGTCCACCTCGTACAGCCTGGCCAACCCCTGCTCCAGCTCACGGTGCAGCGGGCGATCACCCGATACCGGGCGGCTGGCAGACACCGAGGTGCCGTAGCGGTCGATCGCCGCCTTGGCCGCCTCGGCAACGTTGGGGTGGCCGGAATACCCCAGGTAGTTGTAACTGGCGAAGTTCAGGTACTCACGCTCGCCAATCTGGGTTTGCGCGCCGGCGGTGCCTTGGTGCAAGCGGAAAAACGGGTTGCTCAGCCCCAGCCGCTGCGCGGTTTGTTGCATCACCCGCAGGTGCTGGTAACCCGGGTGCTGGTCGAAACGGTAAAACGCTTCAGGCACCTTCAATGCAGCCTGCTGCACCTGCTCCAGGGTGGCACCTTCCGCGCCTTCGGCGCCTGTGTTACGGCGCCGCGCAAGGGCTTGCTGGATCAGGCGTTGCTTGGCGTCGCCACCAAGGCCGGTCGGGGTTTTGGCTGTCATCTGAGCTCTTAGTCAATCAATCGGTTAGGTGCCACACTGGTCTCGGCCAGTTCTGCATTCAGTTCAGCCACTTGTTCGGCGCTGAGTTCGCTGCCATGACGGGCGAGCACGTTTTGCGCCAGCTGGTCTTCGCCAGTGCCGGCTTCACCGCGCAACAGCTCAAGCAAGCGCACGCTGAGCTTATCGATGCTGGAACTGTCACTGAGTTCCATGACCGGCAGGCGAATGCCGAAGCGCTCTTCCAACGCCACCACCAACTCGACACTCATCAGCGAGTCCAGCCCCAGTTCCTGCAGCGGGCGCTGTGCATCCAGGCGCGCGGGCGGCAGGCGCAGAATCTCGCACACCTCGTGCTTGAGCATCTCGGCAAAGCGCTCGAGCAATTCGGCATCGTCAAGCTCGGCCAGCATACGCTGGATGTCTTCACCGCCGTTGTCGTCTTCCTGGTCACCGCCGTGGGCACGGGCCAGTTCGCTGAAGCGTGGCGAGGTGGCGGTCGGCAGGAAGCGCGACAGGGCTTTGAAGTCCAGCTCGAGCACGCCTTGGCCGTTGTCACCGCTCAGCAGCATGGCTTCGAGCTGCGCCAAGGCCGCCTCGGCGCGCAGGGCAGCACCGCCCATGCGGCTTTGCAGGGCATCCTTGATCTGGCTGTTGCGGGCCAGGAAGCCGACGTCGTCAATCGCGCCCCACAGCACTGCAGTGGCCGCCAGCCCTTGGGCACGACGGTGGCGCGCCAAGGCTTCGAGCCAGTGGTTGGCGGCGACGTAGTTAGCCTGGCCGGGGTTGCCGAACAGGGTGGTGGCCGACGAGAACATCACGAAGAAGTCCAGCGGCAACGCTTGGGTCAGTTCATGCAGGTACTGCGCGCCCTTGGCCTTGGGCTCAAGCACGCGACGCAGCTGGTCGCCATCAAGGTTGCGGATCAGGCTGTCGTCGATCACTGTCGCCGCATGCACCAGGCCTCGCAGCGGCCATGGGCTGGCTGCGATGCGCTCGAACACCGCGCGCAGCTGGCCGGCATCCGTGATATCGCAAGCCACTGCCTGCACATCGATACCTTGAGCCTGCCACAGCGCCAGCTGCGGCTGGGCCTCGGCACTGGCCGGGCCACGGCGGCCCAGCAACACCAGATGGCGGGCGCCCTTGTCGATCAACCATTGCGCCGTGCGCAGGCCGAAGCCACCCAGGCCACCGGTGACCAGGTAACTGGCATCGGCTGCCAATTGCACGTTACGCAGCGGTTGATCGCGGGTATCGACCGTGCGTTCGATCGGGTTGGCGTAGGTGATCACGACCTTGCCGATCTGCCGCGCCTGCTGCATGTAGCGGTAGGCTTCGACCACCTGGTTGGCGTCGAACTCGCGGAATGGCAGCGGGTGCAGGATGCCTTGGGCAAACAGCGCCATCATTTCGGCGAACAGGCGACGGGTCAGTTGCGGGCGTTCGCTCATCAGCTGGTCGGCGTCGATGCCGAAGTAGCTGATGTTGTTGCGGAACGGGCGCAAGCCGATGCGGGTGTTCTGGTAGAAGTCGCGCTTGCCCAGTTCGAGGAAGCGGCCAAACGGCTTCAGCACACGCAGGTTGCGGTTGATCGCCTCCCCTGCCAGCGAGTTCAGCACCACATCGACGCCACGCCCGCCGGTTGCGGCCAGTACCTGGTCGGCATAGGCCAGCGAACGCGAGTCGTAGACGTTGTCCACGCCCAGCAGGCGCAGGAAGTCGCGCTTCTCGTCGCTGCCGGCGGTGGCGTGGATCTCGGCACCCAGCCACTTGGCGATCTGGATCGCTGCGATGCCCACGCCGCCCGCTGCGCCGTGGATCAGCACTTTCTCACCCGGCTCTACGCGTGCCAGGTGGTGCAGCGCGTAGTACACGGTGAAGAAGGTGCTCGGAATGGTCGCTGCCGCTTCGAACGACATGCCCTCTGGGATGCGTGCCACGGCGTTGGCGTTGGTCACCAGGCGGTTGGCGAAGCTGCACGGGCCAAAGCCCACCACGCGGTCGCCCGGGGCGAAATCGCCAAGCACGTCAGCGCCCTTGCCTTGCACCACACCGGCAAACTCGAAGCCCAGGGTTGGGCCAGAGAAGCCGTTCTCGATCGCCTCATCAGACAGCAGGCCGAGGGCGAACATCACGTCGCGGAAGTTCAGGCCGGTGGCCCGTACGGCGATGTCCAGCTCGTCCGCCGCCGGTTGGCGCGGCTCGCGCAGCTCCCAACGCAGGTTACGAAGCTGGCCAGGCAGGTCGAAGCCCAGGCACACCCACTGCGCTGCGCTGTCGGCGCTGGCGGGCTGGTCTGCCAATACACGCAGGCGCGGCACATAGCGGCGGCCTTCGGCGTCCAGCGCCAACTCGGTTTCGCTGTCGGCGTGCAGCAACGAGGGCAGCACGTGGTCGATCGGTGCCGCGTGGGCCAGGTCCAGCAGGCGAATGCGGCAATTGACCGATTCGTTGGCCAGGGTGCGGCCAAAGCCCCAGAACGCCGCGTCAGCGATGGCCGCGACGTCGGCGGCGGTGTCGGTGCCGTACAGGTGTTCGGCAGCGCCGCGGGTCAGCAGCCAGCATTGCGGCGCCAACGCCAGGGCTTCGCAGGCCTGTACCAGTGCGGCTGCCTGCAGGCAGCGCTCAGCCTGGCTGTCTAGGCCGGCGGCGCTGTCGAAGCCTGCCAGGTGCAGCACATGCGCTGGCGCCTGGTCCAACGCGCTGAGCTGGGCAGCCAGCGCCTGCGCATCGCCAGGCAGCAGCAGGCTGACGAGCTGGCCTTGGGCACGCAGTTGCGCAGCCAAGCACTCGGCAGCGCCCTGCCCGGCTTCGGCAAGCAACGCCCAGTGTTGCACAGGCACCTCTGCCGAGGCGTGCACAGCGCCCGCAGGCTTGTCGGCCAGCAGCACGTAGCTACCGCACGCGCTGCCAGGCAAGGCATCGACGGTGTGCAGCGGGCCAAGGCCGTGGCGTTGCAGTTCATGGCTCCAGAAGGCCGGGGCCTGCTGACGCGAAAGCGCGTGCTGCGGGCCAGCCAGCCACCAGTCAGGCTCGCCACCGAAGACAAAGTCAGCCCAACGCGCCGGGTATTGCCCCAGCAGCGCCAGTTGGCCATGGGGGTTAAGCTGCGCGCTGGCCTGGCGCAAGGCATCGCCCACTGCGCCAAGTGCGGCGAGGTCGGTCGGCACCAGTGCCCAGTCAAAGCGGCCGGCGTCGGCCAATTGCTCCAGGCTCAGCACGCTCAGCGCAGGGCAATCGTCATGCAGGCGTTGCTGCAGCTCGGGCTCGGCCACAGCGTAGACATAATCGATGCGGTCGAAGTCGAGCCCTGCGTACAACAGCTCGGCAAACGATGCGCCGCCAAAGCCGATTTCCAGCACACGCAGGCGCTGCCCGGCAGGCAATTGCTCAAGGCGCAAGGCCAAAGTTTGGCTGATACCGGTGAGCAGGCGCTGCTGGCCGGCCGCACCGAGCACCAGGCGCGCCAGGCTGCTGCCGCTGGTTTCGCGCGGCAACAGGCTTTCGAGCGTTTGCTCGCCCGTCAGCAAGGTCGGCAGGTGGCGGCCAATACGCCCCACCGAATGAATGATCTGGAAGTACTCGGGGTAGCTCTGGAACAGTTCCTGCCAGATGGCCTCCGACGACGGGCGCTCGTCGCTGCCGACCAACTGCCAGCTGCCATCGGCGTTGTGCAGCACACTGCCGTCCTGCTCGGCATGGCGCAGCAGGGTTGCCAGGTAATCGCCCTGGCCCTGGGACCACAGCGCGACCTGTTCGGCGCTCAGCTGGCCACCGGCCTGCTCGACCAGGTCGAGCACAAAGCTGGCACACAGCACATCCAGCAGCGGTTCGACTTCATTGAGGTAGCGCAACTGCGCCGGCTCGTCGGCCAGGCTGTGCAGCGCGTCGGCCACCGGCGTACCGGCCACGGCGTGGCGTTGCACGGCAACGGCATTGCCCGGTGCCGCCAGGCCGACGTGGCCGAGGCGCTTGATATCGCCACTGCGGTCGTACTGCAGGCGCACGGCGCGCATGCGCGCATCCTTGATCGCCAGCACGGCAGCGCCGCTGGCATCGAACAGGGTGAAATCGACCAACAGCGAATGCGCGGTGCGCTTGCGCTGGCGTACTTCGGCCAGCACCGGCACAGCACCTGCCGTGCTGAAGGCGATACGCCCCAGCTTGACGGGGATGAAGGCCAGCCCGTTGTTGCGGCCCGGGCGGCTGGCCAGCAGTTCGGTAATCAGCTGGAAGGCACCGTCCAGCAGCGCCGGGTGCAGGTGCAGCGCGTCCAGTTCGTGCTCGATGGCGGCAGGCACGGCCAGTTGCGCCAGCACCCGGTCTTCTTCTACCCAAGCCGCGGCGACGGTCTGGTAGGCCGGGCCGTAGTTCAGGCCAACCGCACAGGTCAGTGCCAGGTGCTGCTCGCCGCTGAAGTCCGCCGGGCGCTGTGGCAGCGCCGGCGCACGGGTGTCCAGCATGACCCCACGGGCTTCGCCCGGCAGGCGCGCGACCACGTGCTGCACCCAGTCTTCATGCTGCGCCAGATTGCGCGAAATGATGCGCAGCGTGCCGTCGGCCTCTTCGATGTGCACGCGGACTTTTTTGCTGCCCTCGCTGCTCAGCAGCAGCGGGTTGTGGATTTCCAGCTCTTCGATGTCAACGAACTCACCTGGCTGGTGCAACTGCGCCGCCGCCAGGGCCAACTCGGTGAAACCGGCACCGGGGAACAGCACCGACTCGCCCACTTTGTGGTCGGCCAGGGTCGGGAACAGTTGCGTGTCCAGGCGGTTTTCCCAGGTCAGCGGCTGGTCGACGACGGGGTAACCCAGCAACGGGTGCACGCGCTTGCGGTTCAAGGGGCTGTGCGACTCGGCACTCACCGGCAAGCTGAAGTGATCACGCTGCCAGGCATAGTTCGGCAGGCGTACCTGGCGCCCGGCAACCGGGAAGCGCGTTGCCCACTGCGGCTCGACGCCGGCAATCAGCAGGCGGGCCACGGTGCGCTCCAGCAGCAGCGGGCTGTGGTCGTTGCGCTTGAGCGTGCCGACCACTTGGCCAGGCTGCTCGCACTGGTTCAGCACATCGGTGACGTAGCTGCGCAGAATCGCGTGCGGGCCGATCTCGACGAACAGGTTATGGCCGTTGCGCACCAGCGCGTCCAAGGCGCCCTGGAACAGCACCGGGAAGCGGATGTTCTGCCACCAGTAGTGGTTGCCCAGGCGCTCGCCATCCAGCTCGCCGCCGACCACCGTGGAGTAGAACGGGATCTGCGTGGCGCGCGGGCGGATGTGCGCCAGGTCGTCGATGACGGCCTGTTCAATCGGGTTCATTGCTGGCGAGTGGAAGGCGTAGTCCAGGTCCAGGCGGCGGGCGAACACCTGGCGCTCGGCAAGGGTTTCTTCCAGCAGCGTCAGGGCGTCGACCTCACCTGCCAGGGTGGCGCCACGGGCACTGTTTTCACCGGCGACGACCAGGCGGCCGTCCAGCTTCAGTTCAGTGATCAGCTCGCCAGCGGCTTCACCCGACAGGCCCACGGCGGTCATCTGCCCGGTACCGCGGGTCAGCCCTTGCAGGCGGCTGCGGTGGTAGATCACTTGGGTGGCGTCTTCCAGGCTCAGGGCACCACTGGCCCAGGCCGCGGCCACTTCGCCGACGCTATGGCCGATCACCGCGACAGGGTGGATGCCTTCGGCGGCCAGCACACGGGTCACCGCCACTTGCAAGGCAAACAGCGCCGGCTGGGCGATTTCGGTGCGGGCATAACGGCCTTCGCCGTTGTCACCCAGCAGCTCGGCGCGCAACGAATAGCCCGCCAGTGGCTGGAACAACGCATCCACTTCATCCACCGCAGCAGCAAACAGCGGTTGACCGAGCATCGCCCGGCCCATGCCTTGCCACTGCGAGCCGTTACCGGAGTAGACGAACACCGGCGCCGAGGCGGCTTCCAGTGCCTGGCCGGCTTCGAGCACCGCGCTCAGTTCACTGAGGGTTGGGTCCTGGGCATAGTCGTCCAGGGCCTGGGCGGCTTCGGCGGCATTGTCGCTGACCAGCAGCAGGCGATGGCTGTGAGCGTCCCGGCGGTACATGGCCTGATAGGCCACGTCGTAATAATCCAGCTCCGGGTGGGCGGCCAGGTACGCGGCAAAGCGCTCGGCGGTGGCGCGCAGGCCTTGTTCGGTCTTGCCGCTGAGCAGCAACGGTACGCGTCGCGCCTCGGCAGCTTTAGCCGGCGCAGCCTGCGGCTCGGGGCTCTGCAGGATGACGTGCGCGTTGGCACCGCCAAAGCCGAACGAGTTGACGCCGACCGTCAGTTGGCCTTCAGGCTTGAGCGGCAGCGGCTCGGTGACCACCTGCAGGTTCAGGTCGCCGAACGCGATATTCGGGTTAAGCGCCTTGACCCCGATGGTGGCCGGCACGGTGCGTTCGGTCAGGCAGTTGAGCGCCTTCATCAGGCCCGCCACACCGGACGCGGCTTCCAGGTGGCCAAGGTTGCTTTTGACCGAGCCAATCGGCAACGGGTTGCCATTGCCACGCGCCTGGGCCAGTGCTTCACCGATGGCACGGGTTTCGATCGGGTCACCGACCGAGGTACCGGTACCATGGGCTTCCAGGTAATCGAGCTGGTCGGGGCTGATGCCCGCCTTGGCGTAGGTCTGCTTGAGCAGCGCAGCCTGGGCTTCGGCGTTGGGCAGGGTCAGGCTGGACTTGCGCCCGTCGGTGTTCACCGCACTGGCCGCGACCACGGCCAAAATCGTATTGCCATCGGCCACGGCCTGGTCGTAGTCCTTGAGCAGGAACAACCCACCGCCTTCCGAACGCGCATAGCCATCGCCATTCTCATCGAACGACTGGCAGCGCCCGGTGCGCGACAACATGGTTGCCTTGGCAAAGATCATGAAGCCGAACGGGTGCATGTGCAGGCTGATGCCGCCGGTCAGCGCCTGGTCGACATCACCGCTGAGGATGGCCTGGCACGCCTGGTGGAAGGCCACCAGCGAAGAGGAACAGGCGGTATCGATGGCCATGCTCGGCCCACGCAGGTCGTAGAAGAACGACAGGCGGTTGGCGGCAATGCTCATGGTGTTGCCGGTGGCGGTTGCACCATCGATCGACGCCAGGTCTTCGACCAGCCGGTAGGACTGCTCGACACCGGCGATGCCCAGGTACACGCCACAGTTGCTGCCGCGCAGGCTTGACGGCTTGACCCCGGCGTTTTCGAAGGTTTCCCAGCACATTTCCAGCAGCATGCGCTGCTGGGGGTCCATCATCCCCGCTTCACGCGGCGAAATATTGAAGAACCCCGCGTCGAACGCGCTGATGTCGCCCAAAGTGCCCGCGGCGAAGGTGTAGCTGGTCGCAGGGTTGGCCTTGTCCGGGTGCAGAAACTCAGATTTCTCCCACCGAGAAGGGTCGACCTGGGTGACCAGGTCGCGCCCCTCCATCAGGTTTTGCCAGAAGCTGGCATTGGAAGATCCAGGGAAGCGGTACGAACAGCCAACGATTGCAACCTTTCTACGCTTAATCAAAACCTATTCCTTCAAATCTCATCGGGCACCGTCCCATCCGTCGGACAGCCGGCATGCCTGGCCTGGCCATGAATCTGGCAGGTCGTTTTATGACACTGATGATCGTCTGGTTATCTGAAGCTGCTATGCACGCTGGGAACGCAAGACCTTTGGTCTGAAGCAGGCGTGGGGATATTCAGATTTGTGTGAGGGGATGATACGCGGGTTGGGGGGGTGGGGAAAACCCTGGGGTGCTG